>CAYXXM010000179.1:0-4727 GCA_964469085.1 uncultured Haloferacaceae archaeon | reverse complement strand
TCGAGGTTCTGGTTCTCTTGTTCGGATTCGTCGTAGCTACCAAAGCCCATACAGGATGGCACGGGGTCGAGCCCAAAAACCCTGTGGGGTTGCAGGTGGTTTGCCCCGCCGTACCACGGCCGTCGGACCGACAGTCCTTACAGCATCCAGGGCCAGGTGACGGTATGAGCAACCGGGTCGTCCAGGGACGGATGGTGACCGCCGAATCGCTTGCCGAGATGGTCGAAGGTGGGGACGTTCTGGAGGCCGAACCGATAGCGGACGCCGAGAGGGACTGTCCGGAGTGTGGCGGGGACGTAATCAGCGTGGGCTACATGCCCAGCGTCACCGCGTTCGTGACCGCCTACAAGTGCCAGAACTGTGACTGGGCGGAGACCGACCGCGACTGATTCGGACCGAAATCCCTTTACCCGGAGCATTTGTAGCCAAAAGCGCAAGGGGACGTGGCCAAGCCCGGGATGGCGACTGACTCCAGAGGCCACGCGCCCGGTGACGAACTCCAGACTGATATACCGAGTCGGTGACTGATCATCGCCGGCGACGACGACCCTCTGGAGGACCGAGGCGCACCGGAGATATCAGTCGATCGGGGGTTCAAATCCCTCCGTCCCCACTTTCCTGTCGCGAGCAACACCGCGAGCGACTGTAACGTGCTCGGTCGGAGGGATTTGAAGCCAGAGAACGAGCGTGAGCGAGTTGTCGTGGTTCACAATCCCACCGTCCCCACTTCGATCTTCAAGCCTTCGCAACAAACTACACTGCGGAGCATTCGCAGTACTTGCGAACTCGATACCCTCACGTAAACCGGTAGCAAGATGGATCTCTCGGGAATCGGACACACCGAGAGCTGCCAACACTGCGGCTCCCGCGCCATCAACGACTTCCGGCGCCGACTCTTTGCGTGCCGCATACCGACACGCGAGGACACGAACGTGTAGCCTCCTCACCGCGACGCCGCCGAGGTCGACCCATCGACGACGGTCCCTGCCATATACTCCGTCGCGGCCTCCCGAATTACGTCCTCCGGGCCGACGACACATTCCCGGCGCAGGTCCGGGAACTGGTCGTCGAGCATCGTCCTGACCTCGCCCTCCATCGACGCGGCGGCCTCGAGCGTCCGACCCTCCAGATACTCGGTAATGAGGCTGGCTACGGCGCGGCTCACCGCACAGCTCTGACTCTCGAAGGCGAGTTCCTCGATGGTGCCGTCGGCGGCGATGTCGACATGGAACTCGCCCTCGTCGCCACAGGAGGTTTCCTCGGAGGACTTCACGAACGAGGGGTCCGCGAGCCCGCCGCTGTTCCGGGGATTGCGGTGGTGGTCGTAGAGCCGGTCGCTGTAGCGGTCCGACGCCAGATACGCGTCGAGTTTCGCCTCGGCGTCCTCGATGGCGTCGAGCAGGCGGTCGACCTCCGCGGTGGTGTTGTAGACGTAGAACGACGCCCGCACGGATCCGGGAATGTCCAGCCGGTCGTGGAGTGGCTGGGTGCAGTGGTCGCCGGCGCGGACGGCGATGCCGCGGTCGTTCAGCAACGAGGACAGATCGTGGCCGTGGATCCCGTCGACGTTGAACGACACCAGTCCGGTTCGCTCCTCGCCTGGTCCCGGGCCGTACGTCTCCACGTCCGCCCGCTCGGAGAGCCGCGCCAGCGCGTACTGGGCAAGGCGGTCCTCGTGCTCCCGCACCCAGTCCATTCCCAGGTCGTCCAGGTACTCCACCGCGGCCGCGAGTGCGATGGCCTCCGCGATGGGCGGCGTGCCCGCCTCGAACTTCCACGGAAGCCCGTTCCACGTCGAGCGGTCGAACGTGACATGCTGAATCATCTCGCCGCCGTAGAGGAACGGCTCCATCTCTTCGAGCAGGTCCCGCCGGCCGTAGAGCCCGCCGATACCGGTCGGGCCGGCCATCTTGTGCCCGGAGAAGGTGAAGAAGTCGGCGCCCATCGCCTCCACGTCGACGGGCCGGGTGGGCGCCGACTGGGCACCGTCGACTACGAGAACAGCCCCGGCGTCGTGGGCGAGCTCCGCGAACGTCTCAACCGGGGTGACCGTGCCGAGCACGTTCGAGACCTGCGGTATCGAGACCAGTTCGGTGTCGGCGTCGATGAGTGATTTGGCGTGCTCGACATCGAGGTGGCCGCTTTCGGTCACGCGAACGAACCGTAGCTCCGCGCCGGTGCGCTCGGCGACCTGTTGCCAGGTGACCAGCGAGGCGTGGTGCTCCATCTCCGTCGTCACGATGACGTCGCCCGGACCGTACGCAGGCAGCGCCAGGCCATGGGCGACCAGATTGATGCTCTCGGTGGTGTTCCTGGTGAACACCATCTCCTCGCGCCCGCCGCTGGCGCCGACGAACTCGGCGAGGCGGTCGTGGGCCGCCTCGTAGGCGATGGAGGCCTCGTGGCTCAACGAGTGAATCCCCCGATGGACGTTCGCGTTGTAGCCGGCGTAGTACTCCTCGAAGACCTCGTACACCTGCCGCGGCGTCTGTGTCGTCGCGGCGTTGTCGAGATACGTCAGCGGCTGCCCGTTCACCTCACGAGAAAGGATGGGGAAATCGGCGCGGACGGCCGAGATATCGGGCGACATAGTCCATCAATGCGGCTCGGGTACGTTAAAGCTTCGGGGGGGACAGGTCTCCTGCGTTTCGAGCGGCTGTCGGGGGCCTTGCGCACAAACACCCCGGCGTCCCGAGGCAGTGCTACACCACCCGGTAGACGCCGACCAGCGACGTCTCCTCAACGACAACCGATATCGAGTCGCCCTCCTCGGCGGCCGTGTCGGCGATGACCGTTACCGCCTCGATCGGGTCACGCCGAAGATACGCCAGAAGCAGCCCGAACATCGAAGGATGGCCCCCGCGGCGACAGACGAGCACGTGGCGGGACTCCGCCAGGTCCCGGAGTTCGGGCTGTAACTCGTGGTCACCCAGTTCTTCCGGCGGGATGGCGTGCAGCACCTCCCCCTCGATGCGCTCGGTCATTGCTCCTCCTTGACGCGCCCGGTCATGGTTGCCCTTCGATACGCTCGATCATGGCTCCCAGCACGGGCCGCGAGAAGAAGGCGGTGTCGGAACGTGTCGGAACTGGCCCATCAGTGTTCGACACCTGTCGAAGAAAAGATTTACAACTGTCGAACGTAGATGGGTGGGTAATGACGCAGTCGACTCACAGTCCGCCGACGGACGTCGCCTCGACAGATGCGAAGCTCGTGTATGTCTACCTATCGTCAGTAACTGAAGCGACGGTCCGCAGTATCGCGGAGACACTCGACCTGAAACTCATCGAACTGCTGCCGACGCTGCGCTCGCTCCAGCAGGCCGGCCACGTCGAGCGGGCGGGTGACACCTGTCGTATCGCGAACTAACACCGTTGCAGCGACATCGCGAACTGAGAACGGCGTCGCCGTATCCTGTACTGGCAACGCTGTAGCCATATCGGGCACTGAGAACGTCGTCGCCGTATCTGGGTCTGGCGATGCAGAAACCGTATCGAGCACTGAGAACGACGGGTGGACGTTCAGTCGTCGCCCGGGATCGGGCCGATTCCCTGGGTGACGTCGGCTTCGCGCCACGTACCGCGCTGGTACCAACTGTAGGCGACTGCCGCGCCGAGGACGTTCGAGACGGCAAAGGAGAGCCAGATGCCGTCCGGCCCGAACGCCCGAGAGAGGAACCACGCCATCGGGATGCGGATAACGCCGAGGGTCCCCACCGAGATGACCGCCGCGGTCAAGGTCTTGCTTGCGCCTCGGAAGCTCCCGTTGTAGGCACGCATGACGCCCATGAAGCCGAACGTTGGCGCGACGAACTGCATGAACCGGACGCCCAGCGTCGTCACCTCGACGTCGTTGGTAAAGATGCCGACCACCGGTTCCGCGAACAGCCACGCGACGACGGCGACGACCGAGAGGATGAGGAACGTCACGCGACTGGCGAACCGCGCCGTGTCCGCAGCGCGGTCCGGCTGGTCGGCGCCGATGTTCTGGCCGCTCATCGTCTCCACGCCGCGAGCCATCGCGATAGCGGGCATGAACACCACCGAGAGCACCCGGGTCCCGATTCCGAACGCGGCGACGACGGGCGTCGAGAACGTCCCGACGACGATGAGCATCAGGTTGAACGAGAGGGCCCTGCCCGTCCCCTCGACGGAGGCCGGCATCCCGATGCGGAGAATCCGTCTGGCGAAGTACAGGTCCGGCTTCATGTCGCCGAGACGGATGCGGACCCCGCGGACCCCCTGGAACATCAGCCCGATGCCGACGAGAAACGCCAGCGCTCGCGAGAAGATTGTCGCGATGGCTGCGCCCTTGAGCCCGTCGCCGGTGTACCCAGTGGCCGCGAACAGTTGGCTCTGGAGCGCCTCGGCGCCGAGCATGGTGAACAGCGGGTTTCCGTCGAAGCCGAAGATGAGGAACGGGTCGAGGATGATGTTGACCAGGACCGAGAGCCCCATCACGACCATCGGCGTCACCGTGTCGCCGTACCCCCGCATCAGCGAGATGAACATCAGGAAGCCGAACATGAAGATGAGGCCGGCGGCGATGACCTCCATGTACGCGACGGCGAGTGGGTAGACGTCCGGGGCAGCGCCGAAGATTTTCAGCAGGTCGCCGACGAAGACGTAACCCACACCGCCGAGCAGTATCGACGCGATGATCGAGAACGCGACCGTCTGGGAGGCGGCGTACTCGGCGTCGCGCTGCTCGTCGGCGCCGACGTGCTGGG
>CAYXXM010000178.1:0-4779 GCA_964469085.1 uncultured Haloferacaceae archaeon | reverse complement strand
CAGCCAGTGAACGGCGAGGCGTTCCGCGACCGCCACGAACTTGCCGACGACGAGACACTGGTCGGGTACACCGGACGGCACGGCCACGAGAAGTGCCTCCCGGACATTCTGGCGGCCTGCGACCGGCTCGACCGGGACGTGACGGTCCTCTTCGGCGGCGACGGTCCCGCCCGGGAGACGCTCAAAGCCGAGGCGGCGAGCCGGGAGGTCGACGTCAGGTTCCTCGGCTTCCTCGACCGAGCGGACCTGCCGAACTTCTACAGCACCATCGACGCGTTCCTGTTCCCGAGCCCCGTCGAGACCCAGGGGCTGGTTGCCCTGGAGGCGTTCGCCTGCGGTACCCCCGTCGTCGGCGTCGACAGCGGCGCACTCTCGGACACGGTTGAGGAGGGTGTGACTGGCTATCACTACGAGGAGGGCGATATCGTCGGGTTCGCCGAGGCACTGGAGCACACGCTGACCGAGCGCGACCGGCTCAGTGAGGGGTGTCTCGCCCGTCGAGACGAAATCAGCGTCGAGTCGTCGGTCGACCGGCTCGGGGAGCTGTACGACGAGCTACTGGCGTAGCCCCACCACCAGTGCTCCGTCGGCAGTCGAATCACGGTGCTTAACTTCGCGCCGAGGGAACAGAACCGTATGAGTTTCGAGAAGGGCGATACCGTAATTCTCCACGACGAGCACAGCGAATTCGACGGCGAGGCCGGCGAAATCACACAGGTGATGGAGACGATGTTCGGCGATCCGAACTACACCATCGTCTTCGAGGAGGGCCAGGAGGCCGGTATCCCTGAGGACCAACTCGACGCGGCGCCGGAGGCCGACGTCGGCGCTGACGACGACGAATAATCTCGGTCGCCGAAGAGTAGCCTTTTCCTGCAGAGTAGCCTACCAGGCCCATGGCTAGTGTGCCGTTTCACTACATCGACCTGCGGACCTTCTGCTACGCGACCGAGGACGAGAAACGCGTCGAGCAGGCGCTCCGGCGGTTCCTCCCCGAGGAATTCGACGTCGAACGCGCGACCAACCGGGGTCACCACGGCGACCGCATCGTCGTGCTCTCGGCCCGGGTCGAGACGGCCGACAACGTGCGCCACGTCCTCCAGCAGCTGAGCGACCTGCCGGACATCGAGCGCGTCATCGGGGAACTCGACGACCGTGTCGACGAGAACTGCTCGTTTTTCCTCCGGCTCGACAAACAGCGGGCGTTCAAGGGCGGTGTCGAACAGGGGCCCGGCATCACGCTCCGCGCAAAGGTCGAAGCCTACCCCGCCAAACAGCCAGCGGCCGTCGAGAACGCTCGCGAGGCGCTGGAGCAGGCTCGCGAGCACGCCGAAGCCTAACTCGGCGGACGTGGGATGGCGGACTGGCACGAGTACGCCTCCATATCAGACGACGTTGGTTCGTGGTCAGGCGACGTTTCGTTCGTGGAGCAGGTCCCCGCTCTCGAACCGCTCGCTCGAGAGCGCGTCCACGTCAACGGTCGAGGCCTCGCCGTCGATCAGTAGCTCCGCGACGATCTGTCCCGTCGCCGGGGAATGCTGGAACCCGTGGCCCGAGAAGCCGACTGCCTGGACGAATCCCGGGAGTGACTCCTCCAGTATCGGGTGGTGGTCGGGGGTGACGGCGTAGAGGCCGGCCCAGCCACGTTTCAGACGGCTCTCCTCGCCGAAGTACTCGCAGTAGACCCCGGCGCGTTCGAGACACTCCATCGCCCAGTCAACGTCGTAGCTCTCCGAGAACCGGTCCGGCTCCGCCCGTTCGGGTTCGTCTGCGAAGTAGCCACCGACGATGGCCGCGCCCTCCCGCTCCGGCCGGAAATGCGAGCCCGTTTCCAGGTCGATTGTGAGCGGGTCTGTCTGGGGAACCGATTGCTCGGGTTCGACAACTAGCGCCTGCCGGCGATGTGGCTCGACGGGGATATCCACCCCGGCCATCGCCGCCACCGTCGACGCCCACGGGCCGGCCGCGTTGACCACTGCGTCGGCGTCGATTGCGCCGTTCCCTGGGCTATCGGTTCCCGTGACCTCGACTCCCACCACGTGCCCATCCGAGACCCGGATGTCGCTCACGGTGGTCCCGGTCCGGATGTCGACGCCCGCCTCACGGACCGCATCGGCGTAGCCCTGGAGCGCCAGATATGGATCGGCGAACCCGTCTCGCGGGTTGAACGTCGCGCCCGTGACGACGTCCGGATCGACGCCCTCGCAGACCTCGGCTGCCTCATCAGGACCGAGTCGCTCCGTTTCAGCGCCCCGGCTGCGCTGCATCGCGACCTGCTCGGCCAATCGGTCCGCAGTCTCCTCGGTCCGTGCCAGAAAGAGGTAGCCCGTCTGCCTGAACTCGATGTCGACCCCGAACCGCTGCTCGAAGGACTCCCAGACGGGAACGCTCGCGAGTGAGAGGTCGACGTTCACCGGCGTCGAGAACTGGGTCCGTATCCCGCCGAGCGCTCGCGAGGTGCTCCCGTCGCCGAGGCTCCCCTTCTCACAGACGACCACCTCGACGCCACGCTCCGCGAGCGCGTAGGCGCTGGAGAGCCCGATTATTCCGCCGCCGATGACGACCACTCGCATGGATGCCGTTCCCACCCGGACGCGGAAAGCGATTGCGCTGGCTACAGCTGTTGGCTGTTTGGTGGAATTGTCCCGGCCAGTTCCACCACCGAATAGATAGCGAGCAGGCGACGCTCGCGGCGGCCGCGAGGGGCGCGTCGCACTCCCGCCTCGACTCCCTCGCGTCTTTTCTCAGACGATGGGGTGAGTGCTCGCGCTCTGGTACTTGAATTTCGGCCAAGAGCTTTCTTCGGCGCGCCACTGGTCGGCGTATGCGCGTGCTCTCCGACGACAATGTCGCGAGTGTGCTGGACCTCGAATCGCTGCTCCCGGTAGTCGAGGGGGCGTTCCGCAAGCAGGGTCGCGGTGAGGTCGAACGTCCCGAACGACCGCATTTCCCGGTCGGCGCTGGGCTGAATGGGGACTCACCGCTGGGAACCGGGCTGACGATGCCGGCGTACATCCACGGCAACGAGTACTACGCGACCAAACTCGCCAGCGTCCACGAGGGCAACGCCGACCGTGGGTTACCGACGGTCCAGGCCCAGATCGCCGTGACCGATGCACGCACCGGGGAACCGGCGGCGATGATGGCGGGCACCCGCGTGACGAACGCCAGAACCGGCTGTATCGGGGGCCTGGCAGCCGACCACCTCGCTGTCGGCGACAGCCCGGTTCGGCTCGGCGTCATCGGCGCCGGAACACAGGCGCGCTGGCAGACCCGCGCCATTGACGCCGCCCGCGGAGTCGACTCGGTCCGAATATACTCCCCCAGCAACTCTCGCGAGGACTGTGCAGCCGACCTGCGCGCGGAGGGGTTCGACGTGACCGCAGTCGATTCCGCCGAGGCGGCCGTCGCTGACGCGTCGGTCGTTGTAACGGCGACGACGGCAACTGCGCCAGTGGTCTCCGGGGACGCGCTGGCGCCAGGCACGCTCGTCGTCGCCGTCGGCGCGTACACCGCCGAGATGCGCGAACTGGACGCGACGACGGTGGACACCGCGTCGGAGCTATTCGCGGACGTGCCGGCGGAAGCCGCCGAGACGGGCGATTTTCCGGACCGCGGGCCGTCGGCGCTAACGCCGCTCTCAGCGGTGCTCGAGGGCAACGTGGGGCGGGCAGCAGCGGAGGACCTGCTCGTCGTTGCGTCGGTCGGCTCGGCCGTGCTCGACGCGGCGACCGCAGCCGCGCTGCTGGAACGGGCCCTGGCTGCGGATGTCGGAACGGAGACGCCGCTTTGAGGACAGCTCCGTCGCGGAGAACAGTCGGCCGTTACTCCTGGACGCCGCCGAAGGGGTCGTCTCCGTCCTCGGTGTCGGCATCGGCGCCGAACGGGTCGCCTTCACCGAACTCCCCCTCGAAGGGGTCCTCGGCGTCGTCGAACTCGCGAAACAGTGAGTCGAACTCCGCCTGGTCGTCCATCGATCCGATTGTCGAATCGAGTTCCTCGCGAAGCTCCTCGAGACGCTCGGTCAGTTCCTGGTACTCCTCGCTCTCTGCGAGTTCCGACTCCGTTTTCTCGGATTCAAGCAGCGCCTTCTTCGAGGCGAGCGAGAACATCTCCTGGACACCGGTGTCGTACTCGCTGCGGAGTTCCAGGTTATCGACCGTTTCGAGCAGCGCGTCGCGGGCGACCGGTTTCACGAGGTAGTCGTCGAACCCCATGCTCAGAATATCGAAGTCCGGTTCGACTGCTGTCACCATCGCGACCTGGCATTCGATCTGGCGGTCTCCGACAGCGTCGAGCACTTCGTCGCCGGAGAGCCCCGGCATCCGTCGGTCGAGCAGGATGATGTCGACCTCCTCGTCCAGTTTCTCCAGCGCTTCGTGACCGCCGTAGGCGGTTCGAACTCGATAGCTGTTCTGGAGCCACGCGGCGTAGAGATCGGCAAGGTCGGACTCGTCCTCGACAACGAGCACGAGCGGGAGGTCTTCAGTCATCTGTTCAACGAGCAGCTAGCTCAGTCAAAGCACAGACGGCCGGCTTTATCAATATACCCCTTCGCGAGCCTGCCTGGATAGATGGTTCTCTGTTGAAACGAACTGGACCATTACTCGCTCGGGCTGTAGTTCGGTGCCTCGTCGGTGATCATCACGTCGTGGGGATGGCCCTCGGTCTGTCCGGCCGCAGAGACGCGGACGAACTCCGAACGGTCCATGAACTCGGGAATCGTCTCGGCGCCGACGTAGCCCATCCCGGACTGCATCCCCCCGACGAGCTGATGGA
>CAYXXM010000177.1:0-4788 GCA_964469085.1 uncultured Haloferacaceae archaeon | reverse complement strand
ACCCCATCCTCGCGCTGGACGTCTGGGAGCACTCCTACTACTACGACTACGGCCCGGCACGTGGCGACTTCATCGACGCGTTCTTCGAGGTTGTCGACTGGGAGGAGCCCGCGGCCCGCTACGAGCAAGCCGTCGCGCTCTTCGAGTAAGCGAACGGAGACGAGGACGCAGCAGAAGAACGCGCCGACCGTTCTCACGTTCTTTCGACACGACCCCCACGAGCCGCTGGCTTTCCTCCGCCCAAGCAATCGACCGGTAGCGTTTACGCCGCCGCCGCACAATCCCGGCGTATGCCACGCGAGAAATCCAGCTTCGAGACGCTGCATCCGTGTGATTTCTACACCCCCGAGGAGTTGCTCGAAGCGGACCAGATGTACACCGTCTACGAGATCGCACGGCTCCTGCAGGGACTGGGCCCCGCTGCGGAGATCGACGAGGAAACCGAGGCGGTGCTGCTGGACTGGGCCATCCCCTGGGTGATGAACAACGCCGAATCCCTCGTCGTCGCCGAACCGCCCGCGGAAGACGCGCCGGGCTACTACGGCCTGCGCCGCAGTGAGGACCTTCCGAACGAGTAGGCCGAAGGCCCCTGGGAGTTCGCCAGGGCCACGAGAGCCACCACGCGCCTACCCAGCGAGACTACCGCGGTGACGACCGGTGCCTCGCTGGAGGAGGCAGAGTTTAGTGGACCCGCGTTCCCATCTCGGACAAGATGCAGGTCGAAGTGCTCGAAGCCACGGACGACCCGGAGGAGCTCATCTGTCAGGCAGCGCGGAACGACTACGCGTCACAGTTCGTCGGCGAACACTCCTTCGAGGAGGTGATGGAGACCATCGACGGCGAGGAGATGGAGGAGAAACAGACCACGCTCATCTCGCACCTGCTCAGCCACGGCCACTACGGGCCTTTCGAGCACGCGCAGGTGACGTTCGCTGTCAAGGGGATGTCCCGCTCCTGCATGGCCCAGCTCACCCGCCACCGGCACGTCTCCTTCGACGTGCAGAGCATGCGCTACGTCTCCTTCGACGACATCGACCCCGAGAACGTCGTCGATGGCGGGATGGTGGTGATGCCGCCATCGGCCTCGGACCCGAACTGGATCGGCCGGAACCAGGAGACCGGAACCGTCGACGAGGAAACCGTCGAGCGACGCGAAGAACTGTTCGAGCAATCCGTCCAGCGCTCCGTCGCCGAGTATCAGGAGCTATTGGAACTGGGGATGCCCCCCGAAGACGCCCGGTTCGTGCTGCCCATCGGGACGAAGGTGAACGTCGTAATGAGCATGAACGCGCGGACGCTGATGCACATCGCCGATATGCGCGCGGCCGCTGACGCGCAGTGGGAGATTCGCGGCATGACCGAGCAACTGCTCGAGTATGCTGCGGAATGGTGTCCGATCACCTTCGACTACTACGAGCGCGAGATGAAACACCGGAAGAACCGGCTGGCGCCGTAGGCGTCAGCCTGGCTTGCCCCGGGACCGTGGCTGCTCCAGCCCTCCGTGTCCTCCAACACCTATCACCCTGTAGCTCATTCATCGCCCATGCGCCGAATCGTCCTCGCGCTGCTCGTCCTCCTCGCCGGCTGTGCTGGCGGTGTTCCCATCACCGACGGCCCCGTCACACCGACTGACTCGGCTTCCAAACCCGGTACCGTCGACGCGCCCCCCTCGGCCACGCCGAAGGACGGCGCAATTCAGGCTGAAGTGGTCGAAGTCGTCGACGGCGACACGGTGAAGGTCGTCCTGGAGAACGGTACCCGCGAAACTGTGCGGTTGCTCGGCGTCGACACGCCGGAGGTCCACAGCGAGAACACACCCGACGAGTTCGAGGGGGTTCCGGATACCCAGGCCGGCCGAGACTGCCTGCGGCAATGGGGCGAGGAGGCGAGTTCATATGCCAAAGACCGACTCCTCGGGGAGACGGTGACGCTGAGTTTCGACGCCAACGAGCCCCGTCGCGGCTACTACGACCGCCTGCTGGCGTACGTCCACGTCGACGGCCGGTCATTCAACTACGCGCTCATCACCAGCGGCCTCGCGCGGGTCTACGATTCGGAGTTCCAGTACGGGGACCGCTACTACGAGGCCGAATCCTCTGCGATGGCGGCCAACGCCGGGGTCTGGCAGTGCCGCGAGGGCGTCGACGGGTCGACGCCGACAGCCGCTGCCACTGAAACCGTCGCCCAGGGTGAGGACCCGCTGCGCGTGAACGAGATTCACGCCGACGCTGGGGGGACGACCGCGAGAACCTGAACGACGAGTACGTGGTGCTGCAGAACGTCGGCGACGCGGAACTGGATCTCTCGGGCTGGACCATCACCGACGAGGCCGACCACAGCTACACGTTCCCGGACGGCACGACCCTCCCGGCAGGCGAGACGGTAACCATCTACACCGGGAACGGGACAGCCGGCGGTGGCGATTACTACTGGGACGCCGGAAGCCCGGTCTGGAACAACGGCGGCGATACGGTGTTCGTCCGGAACGCCAGTGGCGACGTCGTCGTCGAGTTGAGTTACGGCGGCTGAACGCAGGCCGCCACCGCGACGAGAGAACTCAGTCCTTGTTCGCGTTGACGACGACCGGCTCGCCGGCGCTCTCTCGGGCGGTCTGCCACCGCGCTGCGAGCAGTTCGTCTGCCGCGTCGTGCGTGCGACCGCGGCCCAGCAGACCGGCGACTGGATCGCTCGATCGCCCTCGGCCGTTCACCCGGCAATTACGGCTCCGTCTACGCCAAGCCTTACCAAGGCGGGCCCGCAAGTCACTTTCCCCGTCGGTCCTGTTCGTACCCATGCGCTCCGGGGTCATCATCGCCGGCGGTCGCTCGACGCGGTTCGGCGACGACGACAAAGCGGTTGCGCTGCTTGCCGGCGTGCCGATGGTCCGTCGGGTGGCGGACCGATTGCGTCCAGTCGTCGACGAACTGGTGGTGAACTGCCGACCTGACCAGCGTGACGCTATCGACGACGCGCTCACAGGTTACGACCAGCCCGTGGCGTTTGCGCTCGACGAAGAGCCGGATCAGGGGCCGATGGCGGCTATCCGCGACGGCCTCCGAGGCGCGAGTGGCGAGCATGCCGTCGTCGTCGCTTGCGACATGCCCTTCGTCGACCCCGAAGCCGTTCGGTACCTGTTCGACCGCTGCACCGGAACGGTGGCCCCGCCTCCCGCCGGTGACGATATCGGTGAGCCGCCGTACGACGCTGGGGTGCCGCGGCTCGGCGACGGCTGGTACCAGACGACACAGGCGGTTTACCGCCCGGGACCGATGGCCGACGCCTGCGACGTCGCACTGGACCGGGGTGACCGGAAGATTCTGGCGCCGCTGGAGGAGTTGTCCTACGCGGTCGTCAGGGAGGAGGAACTGGCCGATCGCGCCGACCTCTCGACGTTCGACAATGTCAACACGCAAGCGGAGTTGGTCGCTGCCGAAGAACAACTCTCCTCGGAGTAGCGGTCATTCCAGCACGTCGACGACCTCCGCCTCGGCCATCCGGGCGAGCACGACCCGCGGAACCATCGAGCGGTCCACGTGGTCAAGCACCGTCTCGGCCACCGCGCGCGCCGCTGCCTCGTCCTGCGCGTCGTCCACCTTGTTTACCAGCGGCACCGCCGTTGCGCCCTCGGGGACAGCCTTCAACCCCCCGGCCTCGCTTGCGAGCACGCGCCCGACAACCTCCGGGGTCACCGTGTCGCCGATGGCGACGTCGGCGATGTCGGCGACGCGTTCGGGGCGGTGAACCTGTTCCTGAGTGAGCGGTTCGCCGATGACGTGGGCACTGGCGACCGGGATGACCGTATCGGCGGTGTGAGGAATCTGTGGCTCGTTCTGTGCGGGGGCTTTGAACTCCCGCATGCGCGCACCGTCTGCCTTGACCAGCACGGGCCCGTCGTGGGCCGCCGCGAACTCGGCCACCACCGCCGGGTCGTACCCCCGATAGCGGTCATCGAACTCCTGTTCGGGTACGAGGCCCAGCGGCCAGGACTGGATTTCGGCGTTGCCGAGTGCGGTGCGGGGCTCCTCGGTGACGACCACCTCGCCGACGTGTGGGTCGAAGATGGGGATGCGAACCGAGGCAGTGACGACGGCGCGGTCTGCACGGGCGGCGAGCGCGTAGAGCGTCGTCTTCTTCCCGCCGGCACCGACCAGACAGACGAGACCGTCGGCGTCGAGCGCCGCGGCGAGTTCGGACATGCCGTGACGGAGGGCGGCCTGGTTCAAACCGTTTCGGGACGGCCAGCGCAATCAGCGGCCGACCCCAGGTCCCTCTCCGGACGGCCACAGGCCCCTCGGCGGACGACTCCAGGTCCCTCAGAGGACGTCGCCCACCCGGGCGAACTTCACGTCCGACTCGCTCTGTGCGTGCTCGATGAGTTCGCCGAGCATCCCCGGTCGCGGCGCGCGGCCGATGACCTGCGGGTGGACCGTCAGCACGTAGATACCCCCGTCGACGTGGTCGTACATCCAGTCGAACTGGCGGCGCCAGTGGTCGAACACCGCGGCCTCGTTAGCGAACGCGCGGTTGCCGGAGAACGCCAGCGCCGGGTAGTCGTCGCGCTGCCAGGAGACAGGAAGTTCGGTGATGCCAACCGGCTCACCGACCTCGTAGGGGCCGTCCCGCGGGGCGTGGTCCTCGGTGAGTTCGTAGGGCTGGAACTCCCGGGCCATCCCGGAGGAGGACCACTCGAAGCCGAGTTCGGCGAGCAGCGAGACGGTGTGGCCCGAGAAGTCCCAGGATGGCGAGCGGTAGCCGTCGGGTACCGACCCCGTGAGCGCCTCGATGCTC
>CAYXXM010000176.1:0-4792 GCA_964469085.1 uncultured Haloferacaceae archaeon | reverse complement strand
AGCCGGTGCCGCCGCGGCCCGACGCCCGGTCGTCCTCGTTGACGATGCAGGCGTAGCGCACCTCGTTCTCGCCGGCCGGTCCGATGGCCATCACCGAGAGGTTCTTGCCGATCTCGCCGTCGACCTCTTCGCCGATGGCGTCGACGGTGTCGTGGACGCCGTGGCCCGAGAGATGGGCGGCGTCACGCAGTTCGACCTCGCCGTCCTCGACGAAGGCGTAGACGGGGTCGTCGGCCTGCCCCTCGAAGACGAGGCCGTCGAACCCGGACCATTTGAGCCGGGCACCCGACCAGCCGCCGTGGTGGGAGTCGGTGACGGTGCCGGTCAGCGGGGATTTCGTGACGACGGCGATGCGGCCGCTCATTACGGTCTGTGTCCCCGTCAGCGGGCCGTTCATGAAGCAGAGCCGGTTCTCCGGGGAGAGCGGGTCGACGTCCGGCCCGGCGTCGAACACCTCCTTGACGCCGAGGCCCCGCGCCCCGATGTATTTCTTTGCGTCCTCGTCGTCGACGCCGCGGTAGTCGACCCGTCCCGCCGAGAGGTCGACCTCCGCGATGTGGTCCTGGAAGCCGCCAAGTTCAGTCATGGTAAGTGTTCACGGTTGAATATAGGGGGCTATCGTGTTATGCGTTCGCAAGGCGGTGTAACTGGTTCTGGTTACCCTACAGTGTTTGGCCCGACCGGCTCCGCTCCCGTCCCCAACTGCCTTTACCCGGCGGGGCGCTGTTCCGGCCGATGCATCCGCGATGATGCGGTCGATAGATCCGCGCTGGTGGCCGGCCATCCTCGTCGGCGCCGCCGTTCTCACGCTCTCGCTCGTTCCGCTCCAGGGCAGCGTCCTCGCTACCGCCGGGAGCGGGACCATCGCCGGCGTCGGCGTCGACACACTCCTCCACGTCGTCGATTACGCGGCCCTCGCTGTCGCCCTCTGTTACGCAATGGGCGTCCGGGACACGCCCGGTGTGGTCATCGTCGTCGGCCTCGCGGTTCTCGTCGGTGGATCCGTGGAACTGGCTCAGGCCCCGATGTCGACGCGGCGCGCATCGTGGCTGGACCTGCTCGCGGACGGCCTCGGCGGCGTCCTCGGTGCTGCTGGATGGCTGCTCACCCGGCGGGACTGGCTGCGGTGACAATATGCCCGACTGCGCCGCCGACGAAGCACGGGTGTCGAAGCGGTTTTCAGCGCGCGCGGCCCAGTACCGCCATGAGCAAGCCGACGCCCGAGGTCTACGAGCGCGGGCGGGGCATGGACGCGCACAACCAGGTGATGCGCGACATCCGTGCGGAGAACGACGAGAGCCACGACCCGTACGAGCCAACCCGGGTGTGGATCGACGAGGACAACACGCCCGACGGCGTCTACCAGAGCCTCACCATCATCCTCAACACCGGCGGCTGTCGGTGGGCCCGCGCCGGCGGCTGTACGATGTGTGGCTACGTCGCCGAGTCCGTCGAGGGCGGCAGCGTGAGCCACGAGGCGCTGATGGAGCAGATCCAGACCTGCCTCGACCACGAGGCCGAGGAAGCCGACGGCGAGTCCGGCCTCGTGAAGATCTACACCTCCGGCTCCTTTCTCGACGAACGGGAGGTCGGCGCCGAGACGCGGCAGGCCATCGCCGAGACGTTCGGCGACCGGGACCGCATCGTCGTCGAGTCGCTGCCGGATTTCGTCGACGCCGAGAAGGTCGAAGAGTTCGCCGAACAGGGCCTCGAGACCGACGTCGCGGTCGGCCTGGAGACCGCAACCGACCGGGTGCGTCACGACTGCGTGAACAAGTACTTCGACTTCGCCGACTTCGAGGACGCCTGCGCGGAGGCTATCGCGGGCGGTGGCGGCGTGAAGGCGTACCTGCTGATGAAGCCACCCTTCCTCTCGGAATCGGCGGCACTGGCGGACATGCAGTCGAGCGTCCGCCGCTGTGCCGCGGTCGAGGGCTGTCACACCGTCTCGATGAACCCCTGCAACGTCCAGCGCTACACGATGGTGGACGAACTGTTCTACGAGGGCGGCTACCGGCCGCCGTGGCTCTGGTCCGTCGCGGAGGTGCTGCGGACGACCACCGACACCGACGCCATCGTCGTCTCGGACCCTGTGGGCCACGGGTCGGACCGGGGTGCCCACAACTGTGGGGAGTGTGACGACCGCGTCCAGCGGGCGATCAAGGATTTCGACCTGCGGCAGGAACCCGCGGTGTTCGAGCAGGTCGACTGTGAGTGCGAGCGGACCTGGGACCTCGTGCTGGCGGAGGAAGCGAGCTACAACATGCCGCTTGCTCGGTAGGTGGGGATTTACGGTAGTTTTGTGGGTGCGTTCTCTCTGGTTCTGGAAGTATAGTTCTGGGAGAACTATCCTCATGGATTGAGAAACAGCGACGGCGAACACCACCGCGGAGTGGGCTTGACTCATTGGACAGCACCGCTCCGCACCACGCCACAGCCTCCCCAGCCGACTCGTTCCTTCGCATGGCTCAGTCACTCGTCCCTCGCGCGCTCGCTCCGCGCACGGAGGCGCGGGCGCTTACGCGCGCCGCCGCCGCTGCGGCTGGACTGTTGCGGTGAATGCCTCACGCCTGTGCTTCCCGCAAGCGCGGGGGAAGAGGGGAGAAAGCCTTCACAGCGCCGGGCACGAGCCCCGGCACGTCGCGGGTATCAGCGGTCATGCGTCGAGATGCTGTCGCGGTCGGTCCGGTCGTTCTGCGTCGTAAATCCGCTGATACTGCCTGCAAAACAGTACAGAAACTGCTACTCAGGCGAAGCCCTGCAGAATCCCCTGGCCATCGGTCCCGCCCAGTTCGGGCAGACTCGCCCGCTCTGGGTGGGGCATCAGCACTGCGACGTTCTCGTCGTCGCCGAGGATGCCGGCGACGTTCTCCGTCGAACCGTTCGGGTTCGCGCCGTCGGTGACGGTCCCGTCGGCGTCACAGTAGCGAAAGAGGATGCGGTCCTCGGCGACCAGTTCGTCGTAGCGGTCGGCCTCGATTTCGAAGCGCCCCTCGCCGTTGGCGATGGGGAGCGAGAGCACTTCCCCCACCTCGTAGGCGGCGGTCCAGGGCGTGTCGGCGTTCTCCACGCGCAGGCAGACCTCCTCGCACTGGAACCGTGCGCTGGCGTTGGTCGTGAACGCGCCCGGTGTCAGTCGGCTCTCGCTGCCGATCTGGGCGCCGTTACAGACCCCCAGCACGGGGAGCCCCTCGGCGGCGGCGTCGCGGACCTCCTGCATGATCGGCGAGCGGGCGGCCATCGCCCCGGCCCGGAGGTAGTCGCCGTAGGAGAACCCGCCAGGGAGGACGACGCCCTCGGTCTCAGCGGGGAGGCCGTCCTCGTGCCAGATGCGCTCGGCGTCGATGCCCAGGTAGGCGAGCGCGCGCACGGCGTCGCGGTCGCAGTTCGAGCCGCCGAACTGAATCACTGAGACAGTCATACGGCCTGTTCCTCGACGACAACGTCGTAGTCGTGGAGCGTCGGGTTCGCCAGCAGCCGCTCGGCCATCTCGTCGGCGCGTTCGGCGGCGGCGTCGGCGTCCGCAGCCTCCAGGTCGACCTCGAACTGGTCCATCGACCGCAGCGCCGACAGCTCGAAGCCCAGCCGCTCCAGCGCCTTCCGGGTGGTGTCGGCCTCGGGGTCGAGCACCCCGCGCTTCAGCCGCACCGTCACCGTCGCGGTGTAGGCAGTCATCGGTTATCTATGTCCGTGCGTGCCTAAAAGGTGTTTTGATGGGTTCTGAATACCCATAAAGATGGATATCGGCTACTCGCCGAGGTCCCGCACCGCCGCGACGGCGTCTTCGATGGCCGGCGCGTCGAACCAGGCCTCGCCGGTGTAGGCGTTCGCCCCTGCGGCGTACATCTCCGCGACTGTTTCGATCACCGAGGCGGGGAGCGGGTCCGGCGTCTCGTCGCACAGCGATTTCCAGCCCGCGACGCCCCGTTCGTCGGCGAGCGCCTTCGCGTCGGTGACGGCGGCGACCCATTCCGGGTCGTAGCGCTTGTAGAACTGCCGGACGACCTCTTTCGAGAGCTGCTGGCCGTCTCTGGAGAATCGGTTCTCGTCGAACGTCCCGGCCACGTCGGCGACGCGCACCTCGCCGTCGACCCAGAGGCACTCGATTTTCCCGTCCTCGTGGACGAACCCGGTGTCGGCGGCGCGCTCGGTAATGACCTCGTTCACCGCCAAGGCGGTCTCGCGGAGCGCGTCGAGGTCGGCTGGCCCCGAAATCTCCGCCGCCTCGGCGGCGTCGAGGTAGCGATCCTGCTCCTCGAATTTGGTGGAGAACTCGACGACCGGTTCGGGCAGTGAGACGGGTCGCTCCGGCCAGGTTGCCAGGTCTACCCCGACGTCGCGGGGCGTGGTCCGCGCCCGGAGGCTGGAGCCGATCGGGACCTCGTTCCGGAAGACGATCTCGAGCGGGACGAGGTAGTGGTCGCCGGCGGCGGCGTGGAAGGCTTCGTAATCGTAGCCGTCCGCGCCATGTGGCAGCTCCGGCACGACCGTGAGGTCGATAGCCATCTCCCGCGGCGGGCTCTCGGTTTCGACGAGCGGGACGGCATCGACGCGCTCGCCGCCGGACCCCTCGTCGTCCGGGACGACGCCGCGGTAGTGGGTCGGCACGCCAGCCTCGTCGAGGCGCCCGAAGTTGTCGGCGCCCATCGTGCAGAGGCTCCGACCCTTCCCGGGGATCTGGTCGGGCATCCGTCCCCAGTCGAACACCGAGTAGTCGTCGGTGAAGACGAACCGCCCTCGGCCGAGTGCCTCGTCGGTCGGCTCCCGGTCGACCCGGAACTCCTTGACGCTG
>CAYXXM010000175.1:0-4805 GCA_964469085.1 uncultured Haloferacaceae archaeon | reverse complement strand
TGAACGTGCTCTACGGGCTCCACCGCCCGACGTCGGGGACAGTCGCCGTCGACGGCGAACAGTGCGCGTTCGACTCGCCGCGGGACGCCATCGCTGCCGGCATCGGCATGATTCACCAGCACTTCATGCTGGTCGAACCGATGACGGTGACCCAGAACGTCGTCCTTGGCAACGAGCCACGCAAGTGGGGCGGACTGGCAATCGACCGGACGCGCGCCCGACAGGAAGTCGAAGACCTCGCCGACCGCTACGGCTTCGACGTGGACCCGGAGGCCACTGTCGCCGACATCTCGGTCGGGGAGCAACAGCGCGTCGAGATTCTGAAAGCGCTCTACCGTGGTGCCGAGACGCTCATCCTCGACGAGCCGACGGCCGTGCTCACGCCGCAGGAGGTCGACGACCTGTTCGGAGTGTTCGACGAGCTAACCGAGGCCGGCAAGACGATCATTTTCATCACCCACAAGCTGAACGAGGCGACCAGCGCCGCCGACGAGGTGACGGTGCTCCGGGACGGCCGGAACGTCGGCACCGTCGACGCCGACGGGGTCACCGATTCTGCGCTCGCGGAACTGATGGTGGGCCGGGAGGTGCTGTTCGAGACGGAGAAATCCCCCGTCGAGACGGGGAGCGTTCGCCTCGCGGCCCGAGAGCTGGTCGTCGACGACGACCGCGGCGTGCGGGCGGTCGACGGAGTCGACTTCAAAATCGCCGAGGGGGAGGTGCTGGGCATCGCGGGCGTCGACGGCAACGGCCAGTCAGAACTGGTCGAGGCGATAACCGGAATGTGCCAGCCGGCAGCTGGCCAGGTGTATCTCGGCCCGGACGACGTGACCGACAGCTCCCGCCGGGACCGCATCCGGCAGGGGATGGCCTACGTCCCGGAGGACCGCCAGTCACGCGGGCTGGTGATGGCCTATGACCTGGTGGAGAACGGCCTGCTCGGGAACCAGCACGACGGCCAGTTCGCCCCGAATGGTCGCATCGACTGGGACGGTAGCGAGGCCCACGCCGGCGACATCGTCTCCGAGTACGACGTCCGCCCCGGCCACACGGAGGCGACGGCCAACTCGCTCTCCGGCGGGAACCAGCAGAAGTTCATCGTCGGCCGTGAGTTCCGTCGCAACCCCGAGGCTGTCGTCGCCGCCCACCCCACCCGTGGGGTGGACGTCGGCAGCGTCGAGTTCATCCACGAGCGCCTGCTCGAGTTACGCGACAACGGTACCGCCGTCCTGCTGGTCTCCTCGAAACTCGACGAGGTACAGAGCCTCTCCGACCGTCTCGCCGTGATGCACGGCGGTGAACTCATGGCCGTCGTGGACCCCGAGCAGGTCACCGAGGAGCAGCTCGGCCTGCTGATGGCGGGCGAACGGCCCGAATCCGTGCCGGAAGCCGAGAAACGTGAGACCGGCCCATCAACGGCGCCCGCATTCGAGGAGGGCGAGGGGTGAACCCGGACCGTCTGCCGGACCCGGTGCAGAGCGTGCTCGGGCGACTCGTCGACGCCTCCGCAGGGGAGCGCCTGGTCGTCAGTCTCGCGGCGGTGCTGGCGTCTGTCCTCATCGGCGGCGTCGTCACACTCCTCGCCGGCCTGGTCGCGGACTGTGCCGTGCCGACGTTCGGACCCTCCTGCTACAACCCGCTGAAGGTGTACGAATACCTCTTCCTCTCGCCGCTGTACAACTCGTTCAACCTCGGCATCATGGTCGAACAGACCTCCCTGCTGCTGTTCACCGGTCTGGCCGTCGCCGTCTCGTTCCGTGCCGGGCTGTTCAATATCGGGACCCAGGGCCAACTCGTCCTCGGCGCGCTGGCCGCAGCACTGTCGGCGATTGCCGTCGGACCGATGGTCCCTGCGGGGCCGCTCGGTGGCACGCTGCTGGCGCTCGTCGCGTTGCTTGCCGGCGCCGTCGTCGGCGGCCTGTTCGCAGCCATTCCCGGCGCGCTGAAAGCGTACGCCGACGCGAACGAGGTCATCACCACCATCATGCTCAACTTCGTCGCGAGCGATGTCGCCTTCTTCCTCGTCTCGGCGTACTTCCAGAAGCCCGACAGCGGCTCCATCGAGACGAGGAACGTCCCCGAGGCCGCGACGTTCGGCCCGTCGGTTGCCCTCGCGATGGGGCTGGCGCTCGTCGCAGTCATCACCTACCTGCTCTGGGGCACCTCGTTCGGCTACGACCTGCGAACCGCCGGGCTCCAGCCCGACGCGGCGAAGTACTCCGGTGTCAACGC
Source organism: uncultured Haloferacaceae archaeon (assembly GCA_964469085.1). GTDB lineage: Archaea > Halobacteriota > Halobacteria > Halobacteriales > Haloferacaceae > Halolamina. The sequence goes on along the minus strand of CAYXXM010000175.1, from coordinate 2,573 downwards.
CGAGCGGATGGTCGTCGCCAGCATGACGCTGTCGGGCGCCATCGGCGGCGTCGGTGGCGCCGTCTGGGTGCTGATGTCCGTGGGTCGCTGGGTGACCGGCGTCCCGCCGCTTGGCTTCGACGGCATCACCGTCTCGGTACTCGCCAGCAACAACCCACTCGGCGTGCTGCTCGCCGGGCCCCTGTTCGGGACGATGTCCGCCGGGAGCCTCTCCATCGACTTCCAACTCGGGGTGCCCCGTCAACTGGTCGGAGTTATCCGTGGCCTGGTCATCCTCTTTGTCGCCATGCCGGAGTTCTTCCGCACGCTCGGTGCCCGCTGGGGGCTGGGCGGGGGTGTGCAATGAACGCCGCCCGGCGGTTCTTCCTCGCGTCAGGCGTGCTGTTTCTCACCGGCGCCGCGTTCCTCGTCGAGTTCTTCTTCCCCACGAGTCCGGTGAGCGAAGTGATCAGGCTCGTCGACGGCGGCTACCTCGCCTCGTCGTTACGGCTCTCGGTCCCTATCGCCTTCGCGGCGCTCGGGGGTATCTTCGCCGAGAAGAGCGGCGTCATCAACATCGGCCTCGAGGGGCTGCTCATCGCCTCGGCGTTCAGCGGCGTCGCGGTCTCAACCTGGCTCAGCGGTGGGGCAGTGGGCACCGGCGCCGTGCTGGTCGTCGTTCTCGTGCTCGGGCTCCTGCTCGTGCTCGCCGCGCTGGGTCTGCTCGGCACGTATCTCCCGGCAATCGGGTACCGCATCGCCGCCGGACTGGCGGTGACGGTCGTCCTCCTCGTCGCGACGGTGGCGCTGACCGGCACGACCCAGTCTGCCGCGTGGCTCTCCTTCTACGTCGCGGTGCTCGTCAGCACCGCCCTCTCGCTGTTGTTCGCCGTGGTCACCATCGAGTACCGGGCCGACCAGATCATCGCGGGGCTGGCGGTCTGGCTCATCGCGCTCGGTGCGGCACCGTTTGCCAGCAGCGTCATCTGGGGTGCGGTCAACTCCCCGCGTGTCCAGACCCTCGACAGTTGGGCCGTCCCCGTGCTCTCGTCGATACAGGGCATCGGCCCGGTACTGTTCGACGCCGGCCCGACGGTGTTCATGCTGCTCGTGGCCACGCCGCTTTCCTGGTACGTGCTCCGGCGGACCTCCTTCGGCTACTGGGTCCGGGCGAGCGGGGAGAACCCCAAGGCGCTCGACACTGCGGGCATCGACGTCCGTCGGGTTCGCTACGCGGCGGTCCTGCTCTCGGGCGCGCTGTCGGGCATCGGCGGCGCCAGCCTCTCGCTGGATCAGGTCGGGGAGTTCATCGGCGGTGGGTCGACGATGGTCGCGGGACGGGGGTGGATCGGCATCACCGCCTACCTGTTCGGCAACTACAACCCCTTCGGCGCATTCGGCGCGTCGCTGCTGTTCGCGAGTCTGGACGCGCTCCAGTTCCGGCTCCAGCAGCTGGGCTACGGCCTGCCGCCGTCGCTGGTTCAGACGATTCCCTATCTCACCGTCATCGTCGTGCTCGCGCTGGTCGGCCAGACCCGCCTGCCGGATGCAGCGGGCGAGCAGTACGATTCCGGCGACGACTGAGGTAGCCACGGGCCGGGACGACGCCGATGGTTCACTCCGGGTTCGGGCGGCCGGGCTGACGCCGAGGTGTCACTCCGTGTTCGGGGGCGGGGGTAGGGGGTCAGGGCTGACGTTTCGTCCGCGGGTCCCCCCGACGCGCCCGGCGAACAGGTTGTGTCCCCTGTTTGAGATAGATAAAGAGTTTTGCACCCCGGCGACACAGGTTCGGCAATGACCACTCACGAGTACGACATCGTCGTCGTCGGCTCGGGCACGTCCGGCTGTTACGCCGCAGCCACGGCGGCACAGGCCGGGCTGGACGTGGCCGTGGTAGAACGCAAGAACGAGGAGGAGGCGGGCCACATCGCGTGTGGCGACGCGCTCAAGGGCGCCGACACGTTCCCCGAGGCCATCCCCAAGGAGCGCATCGAGCCCGCGTTCACCAACACCGCGGTGGACCACGGCCGCTTCGAAATCCCGGCCCACGACAGCGTGCTCGACATCCCGGTACCCGGGGAGCTGGCCGTCGTCGACCGCTGGGAGTTCGGACGTCGGCTCATCGACGCCGCGGCGGATGCCGGCGCGACGCTCCACTACAACACCGTCGTCTCGGACGTACTCCAGGAGGACGACGGCACCGTCTACGGCGTCCAGGGCAATCGGACGGGCGACACCGTTGAGTTCCACGCCGACGTGACGATGGACGCCGCGGGCGCGCTCTCCGTGCTCCAGGACCACGCGGACTTCTCCGAGGCGACGTTCGACACCAACGTGACCTACTCCCAGTTCTGTTCGGCCTACCGCGAAATCGTTGAGGTCCCCGAGCCCGTCGACTGGGACGACGCGCTCGTGTTCAAGCCCACCGAACGCGCCTCGGGCTATCTCTGGTACTTCCCCCGCACTCCGACGGAGATCAACGTCGGCCTCGGCTTCCAGATGAGCGAGGAGCCGATGAAGCTGGTCGAGGACCTGCGGAACGACCTCATGGACCGCGAGGAGTTCGAGGGCGCGGAGGTCGTCGACAAACTCGG
>CAYXXM010000174.1:0-4877 GCA_964469085.1 uncultured Haloferacaceae archaeon | reverse complement strand
CATCGACCCCGCCTTGACGGTGAAGTCGTTGGCCATCCAGTGCACGTCCCGGTTCTCGAACGTCGCGGCCCCGGTCAGCAGGCCGTCGCCGGGCAGCCGGCTGTCCTCGTCGTACGCCTCGACCTCCGCGGAGTCCGGGTGCCACTCGTCGAATGCCGCGTACTTCCCGTCCTCGAACTGGATCCCGTCCGCCGCGTCCTCGCGGTCGGCGTCGCCGGGGCCGCCGTCGCCGCCCTCGCCGAACCAGAGGTCCAGACGGTCGCGCACAAACAGCTTCCCCTGCTCGGGCAGTCGCTCCTTGTACTTCTCCGGTCCGCCGCCCAGAATCTCCTGGATCTCCTGGTGGAGCCGTTCCTCGCGCTCCGTCGGCCCGAGGGCGTCTGACAGCGGGTACTCGACGTCCGGCGGTTCCGCTGTCGCCGCCGGCTCCGCGGCGTCGCCGACGTGGACCTCGATGTCGGCACCGAGATGCTCCGCCAGCGCAGCCGCGACCGCCGACGCCTCCGCCTCGGTCGCAGCCTCACCGATTCGGACTTGCATGTGTTGCGCTGGGGGTGAATCCCGGAAAGCGTTTTTCATTGTCCGACCGGGGGGAACGTACTCGTCCCTCTCGAACAGCAGGTGAGGGCCAGGCCAGTTCTGCACGCCCCGCCTGGGAGTCCTCATCGCGGTGCAGTATGCGGTGGCTTGAGAGGCCTCATCGCGGTGCAGCATGCGGTGTCCTGAGCGGCCTCATCGCGGTGCAGTGTGCGAGGGCGTGAATTGGTCGGGCGGAGGCAAATGCAGTCCCAGCGTTCGGTCGTCGCAGTCCGCCGGCTTCCCTCGAAACCGAGGGAAAGTTCGATTCGGGTTACAATCGGAATATCCGACAGATTTACGCGGTGGGTGGCGAGAACCATCCTCATGCGCCGACGCACGCTTCTGAAGGGAGTCGGGGTCGCCGGAGCAACGCTCGCGTCGGGGAGCGCCGCGGTGGGTGCGCGTGGGCGGGAGTGGATCGCCACCCGGCCGCGTGGACAAAAGTCGACCACCACCCGGCGGGCCGCGGAGTCGATTTCCGCCCTCTACTTCGACTCCTCGACCGGGCTGTTGAACACCGACAGCCAACCGCTGACAGACGACTCGGTGGTACCGGTGTACGCGAAGGAACCGGCCCGCGCCGTCGACCAGGACGGCGAGGGCGACGCCGCGAGCTACGGCGACGACCCCATTGCCCTGGTCGCGGCGGACACGGAGGCCAACGTCTACGGGTTCGGCTGTCCGTTCGCCACCGACGACACCGACTTCTCCTACGGCAACGACGAGTTCCTGCTCAGCCTCTGGGAGGAGGCGATGGGTGAGGGGACGGTGCTCTGGGACGAGGGTCACGACCAGTACTACGACAGCTCCCGGTTCGGGGAGTTCCGGGCGTACGCCGAAGACCACGGCTTCAGCGTCGAGGCGACGACGGACATCGAGGCCGACATCGACGGCGCAGCGGGCATCGTCGTCACCTCGCCGACCGGGTCGTTTTCCGACGCCGAGCAGGCAGCGCTCTCGGGGTTCGTCGAGGCGGGAGGCAGCGTCTTCCTCCACAGCCAGTCCGACTACAATAACTTTGACGAGACGGCCAACCTGAACACGCTGTGTGAGACGCTCTCGGCCCCGTTCCGGTTCAACGACGCACAGGTGATAGACGACGAGAACAACGCCGGTCCCTCCTACATCCTCACCACGGACCAGTTCATCACCGACTTTCCCTACTTCAGCGACCGGAAGGGCATCGGCGCCGGCCCCCGCTTCGCCGTCGACGAGACGTACGAGGCGACCGTCGAGCAGGTGTTCGACGGCGACACCGTGCAGGCCAGCGTCGGCGAGGGAACCGAGGAAATACGCATACTCGGCGTCGACACGCCCGAATCCGGGGAGAACGCCGAATTCGAGACCCCCCACGAGTGGCCAGGCCTCGGGGGCGAGGTCGACGGCGACTACCCCACTCTCGCCGCCTGGAGCGCGAAGGCAACCACGTTCGCGGAGGAAGAACTGGCCGGCGAGACGGTCACGCTCCGGTTCGACGAGAACGAGGGCATCTCCGACCCATTCGGACGCCTGCTCTGTTTCATCGAGTACGACGCCGACGGCTCGGGCGGCCACGACACGCTGTTCGACGAGAAACTCATCCAGGACGGCTACGCCCGGGCGTTCCACTCCGACCTCGGCATCCACGACCGGCTGCTCCGTGCGGAACTGGCCGCCCGCGACGGGGATGTCGGACTGTGGACCGACAGCAATCCCGAGGAGTCGGACTCGTTCCGGAACGAGGACGTGAGCGACCTGTTCGTGCCCCGCCCGGTGACGGTCAGTTCCCAGGACGACCTCGCAGCGGGCGACGTACTCGTCCGGTCGGCCGACACCGCCGACCCTGCGGGCGCGCCGCTGGTCGCCGCCGACCCCGAGAACCGCGTCGCGATGCTCGGCGGGCTGATGGCCAACGACGCCTACGAGTCCACGGCGGGGTTCGAGGGCGACACGTCGGGCTACGGCAACTACCCGTTCCTGACAAACCTCATGACCGCCCTTGCGGACACCGACGGCGACGTACTCGTCGCCGGCGGGGCCGGGCAGTTCAGCGGCAGTGGTGCACTCACCACCGAGGCCACCGCCTACTTCCAGCGTCACCTCGAGGGCGAGGGAATCGACCTCAACGGGGTCAACGACCTGGCGGACGCCGACGACTTGCTGAGCGACGCGCGGGCAGTCATCCTCACAACTCCCACAGAACCCTACAGTCAGGCTGACCTGGAGGCACTCGCCTCGTTCCGCGACGCGGGTGGTGCCGTCCTGTTGATGGGCTCGGCGGCGGCGAGCACGGACGCCACCGTGAACCTCAACAGCGTCGCCACCGCGCTCGGCACGGACCTCCAGATCGGACTCACCTCCGTCACCGACGCCGAGACCAACGTCGCCGGGAAAACGGAGATTGTGGCGACGAGCAGCTTCAACGGCTCCGCGAGCCTCTTCACTGCGTACGACGGCGAAGCCTCGGTCAAGACGCCAACCCCGACAGCGACGCGGACGGAGACGCCCGCAGACAGCGGCTCTGACGGTCCCACCACCACAGCGGGACCAGGGTTCGGCACACTCACCGGCATCGCTGGCGTCGTCGGGGGCGTCGCGTACGCGGCCCGGGACCGGCTGGCCGGCGACTGATACGGGGACTACTCCTCCGGCGCCGTACCGCTTTCCTGCGGAAGGTGGATGCGCAGCGTCGACCCGTTGGGCGACATCCCCTCGGGCTCGCCGCCCGGACCCTGTGAATCGCCGCCGTCGGTAGCCAGACTAACGTCGCCGCCCATCGTCGTCGCCCCCCACCGGACGAGCCAGAGGCCGAGGTCGCTGGCGTGCTCCAGCGAGGACTCCTCCTCCGCGGTAATGGCGACCTGCTCCTGTTCGGGGATGCCGGAGCCGTTATCCGACACGGAGAGGTCGACCCAGCGCGCGTCGGCCCACGAGTTGCCAGTGACGTGGACGTGCGGGTCCACGGGGTCTGCGTACTCCGCGGCGGCTTCGAGCGCGTTCCGGACCACCACCTCGAACACCGACAGGTCCGCTCGAACCTGGATATCCTCGGGGAGCGAGTGGGTGAAGGTCACCGACGAGAGGAGTTCGGACTCGTGTTCGACGATGTCGGCAACGAACTCGTCGAAGGTGACCGTGCTGATGGTCGCCTCGTTGTTCTCGACGACGCGCTGGGCCTGCTTGGCCTGCTCGCCGAGTTCCGCCAGCGCCGCGGCGCGGTTGCTGATGTTCTGCCGCAACGTTTCCGAGCGACCCTCGTTTGCCTCCTGCAACGAGGCGGCCGACCCCATGATGACGTTCACGTCGTTCCGGAGGTTGTGTCTGAGCACCCGGTTGAGCACGGAGAGTCGCTGTTTCCGGAGTTGCTGGCCGGTCACGTCGTGGAAGACGAGGTTCGAGCCAACCCGGCGGTCCATCGCGTCCGTGACCGGCGATACGGTGAGGTCGAACACGCGGCGACCACTCACGGTGTCGAGCGTGACCTGCTGCTGGCCCGGCGAGAGGGTGCCCGCCTCGATACCGAGCAGGTCGTAGATCGATCGCCTGCGAGCGTTCACGGGGTCGGTCCCGATGAGACCAATCGCGGCCTCGTTGACGTCGAGCACCTGGTCCTCCTCGTCGAGCAGCACCACGGCCTGGGTGAAGTCCTCCAGGGCGGCCTGCACCCCGGCCTGGCGCACGCTCGGCGACGCAGTGAGGATTTCGGCGCGGAACAGCGCGTAGCCGAACATCACCCCCGTCACGCTGAGCGCGATCGGGGTGAAGGTCATCCCCTGGACGGGGGAGTTGCCCGTAATCCAGGCGATACTGGTCGCGGTCGGCACCGCGGCGCCGATGACGAGCGCCGTGACCTGGTCATTGTACCGCCGGGGGTGGACCAGCGACACCCCGAGCAGCATGAGGGTCCCGTTGACGATGAGGGCGTAGGAGTAGATGGTGTCGAACACGAACGCCGGTCCGTACTGATACTGGACCGTCGCCACGTGCTCGCCGACGATGCGGTAATCCGACCAGAAGATGCTGGAGGGTTCGGTGGCGATGAGCAGCAGGACGGCCAGATGCGGGAGCGCGACGAGGAAAATCGTGAGCGGACGGACGAGGTCCGTACGGCCGGCGTAGGCGAACGCGAACGTAATCCAGGCGACAGGCATCGCCATCCGACCTGCCCAGATCGGAATCTCCAGCTGTTGGCGGAGCACGGTGTCGAACGTGGACAGCGCGGCCGCGTAGCTGAACGCCCAGAGCGCGGCGGCGGCGACAATCGCGGCGAGAGGGTAGGCACCGGGGTGGTCCCGGCGTCTGATCGCGAAGGCGAAGAC
>CAYXXM010000173.1:0-4890 GCA_964469085.1 uncultured Haloferacaceae archaeon | reverse complement strand
GTCACGGGGTCGACGCTGGCCGCGGAACTGGAGGCCCGCGACCCGCCGGCGATCGAGGACCTGGACGTCGACTTCCTCCACACCGTCGACGACCCCATCCACGAGCGCGGCGCCATCCGCATCCTCACCGGGAACCTCGCGCCCGACGGCGCGGTCATCAAGATCACCGGGAGCGACCACCTCCACCACGAGGGGCCGGTCCGCGTCTTCGAGAGCGAGGAACCCGCGATGCGGTACGTCCAGGAGGGCGAGGTGGAGTCGGGCGACGTCATCTGCATCCGCAACGAGGGGCCGCAGGGCGGTCCCGGGATGCGCGAGATGCTCGGCGTCACCGCGGCCGTCGTCGGCCAGGGCCACGAGGACGACGTGGCCATGGTGACCGATGGCCGGTTCTCAGGGGCGACCCGTGGCCCGATGATTGGCCACGTCGCGCCGGAGGCGTTCGACGGCGGCCCGCTCGCCGTGCTGGAGGACGGCGACCACATCACCATCGATATCCCCGACCGCCGACTGGAGGTCGACCTGAGCGACGACGAACTCGCCGCCCGCCTCGCGGACTGGGAGCAGCCAGACCCGGCGTACACCGGCGGCGTGCTGGCGAAGTACGGCACGGCGTTCGGCTCTGCGTCAAACGGTGCCGTTACGAATCCCGGGCTCACGCAAAACTGGTAGTGTCGGCCGTCGCCTCCTCTTCCCTGGGGAGTTATCACGACATCGCCACATCCACCGTTAATGGCCGATAGCGAGCCGTCCATCGCGCCGGAGTACGACGTCGTTGCGGACCTCCCACTGACCGTCGCGGACCTCGATTACGAACAGTTCTCGCAGGAAACGTCGTCGGGGTTCACCCACGTCACCACCGTGTTCGAACTCCGCGGCGAGGGCGCCACGGGCCACGGCGAGGACGTGACCTACGACACGGCGGACCACGAGCGCCTGGCCGCGGCCATCGACGATGGCGCGTTCGCCCTGCCATCAGGCACGTTCAGCGTCGGGGAGTTCTCGGCGGCGCTGGACGATGCGGAGCTGTTCCCCGGCGAGGGCCCGGCTGGCGAGGCGGCACACGACTACCGGCGCTGGGGTGTCGAGTCCGCGGCGCTGGACCTCGCACTCCGGCAGAACGACACCACGCTCCCGGAGCTGTTCGACCGGGAACTCCGCCCTGTTCGGTTCGTCGCGAGCACCAGACTGGGCGATCCCCCGACCACCTCGCGCGTCGACGCCATCCGTAGCCGGAACCCCACCGTCGGATTCAAACTCGACCCGACGCCGGCCTGGGACGCCGACCTCGTCGCTGACCTGCAGGCCTGTGACGCTGTCCGCGTCGTCGACCTGAAAGGCCACTACGAGGGAACGAGTGTCGACGCCGCGGCCGACCCGGCGTTCTACCGCCGCATCGTCGACGGCTTCCCAGATGCAGTCCTCGAGGACCCGCTGGTGACCGCGGAGACGCGGGCCGTGTTCGAGGGCGAGGCGGGCCGAATCTCGTGGGACAGCCCGATTCACAGCCTCGACGACGTGGTGGCGCGTCCGTGGGAGCCGTCGTGGCTCAACATCAAGCCCTCGCGGTTCGGCACCCTGAAGTCGCTACTCCGGACCCTTCGCTGGGCGCTGGAACACGATGTGAATCTCTACGGAGGCGGCCAGTTCGAACTGTCCGTGGGTCGCGGACAGGCTCACGAACTCGCGTCGCTGTTCTACCCCGACGGGCCGAACGACCTGGCGCCGAGCGAGTACAACGAGGATTCTCTCCCGCCCGAACTCCCCCACAGCCCCATCGATGTCCCTGTCGACCACGAGGGGTTCGGCTTTTGAGCGACCGTGCGGCGGGTGATACCCGCTCAGAGCGAGATGTGTGACGTCGAGTCTGGCCCATCGTCGTCTGTCCCGCCGTCGTGGAGGTAGGCGTAATTCTCGTCGGTGAGGAACACGTCGCCGTCATCGACGGCAATCTCGATGCCGGGGAGCGTCGTCCCCGCCGCTTTCCCGTTGTCACAGTCGCCGGAGCAGGCGTCAAACATCGAGCCGTGTTTCGGGCAGATGATCTCGCCGTCACGCATCGCCGCGCCGTTTCCCCTGTCGAGGCGCTGGGCTTCGTGGGGGCAGTTGTTGAGCCACGCCCTGACACCGGGATTCTCCTCGCAGGTAACCAGGATCGCCTCCCGTTCGTTGGTGAATGCATCCTTCACAGTAAACAGGTACGAGCCGATGTCGGGGACCTCGTCGACGGCGGCAATCAGCGTTCCCTCGGGCATGGGGAGTCGTTCACCCAGTGATTGGTAAAGCTGCCGTCTGCGAACGGGTGTGGGGGTGGAGCGGTTACCGACGGACGCCAGTGGGGTCGAGAACCTCGTAGTTGACGTTCTGGGCTCGCAGCGTGTCGGTCTGGAGCGCCACCTCGCTTTCGACGGCGAGCGAGAGGACGCTCATCCCTTTCGCCGTGGCCTCCGCCACCGCCTGGGCCGTGCCGAACCGGATATCGGGGTCGAGTCCCGCTGCGTCGGCGGTCGCCAGCGCCTCGTTGCCCGCGACCGCGACCAACTCGTGGTTGGCCGCCCGCTCGGTGACGGTGTCCAGGTCGACGACGCGGCTGCCACCGTTCTGGACCTCCGGCACCGTGACAAACGTGACCGACCCCAGGTCGTAATCGAGCATGCCGGCGAACTCGGTGACACCGACGTCCTGTTCTGCATCGGCGTCGGTTACAGCGACCGCGGTCGTCGTGCCGGCCTTCCCGGGCGTGGCCCGAAGCACCCCATCCTGCATCGACAGCGAGACTGTCTGGCCCTCCTCGATGGCGGCCGTGGCGATGGCGGTGTCGATCTCGACCCGCTCGATAACGTCCTCTGCGACGTGGTCCACGACGTCCTGGAGGGCTTCCGTCTGGGAGATGAGCCAGTCGACACCCGGTTTCGTGACTTCGTAGCGCCCGCGGCCGTGTTTCTCGACGTACTCCTCGTCCACGAGCTCGCGGAGGTACTCGCTCACCGCCTGGGCGGTGATGTCGACGGCGTTTGCGACCTCTTTCTGGTTGACGGCCGGCTGCTGTTCGGCGATTTCGGCCAGAATCTGGTAGCGCGTCGCGTCGCGCTTGCTCCGTAGCACGTCCGACGTCCGCTCTGGACTTCCCTCGCCTGCCATATCCGGTGCTGGGGCTCCTCATTGCAAGAGGTTTCGGTTTATTTCGTGTGTACTTGTACTGTTGCCCCCATCACTCCACGCTGGCGTAAGTTGACTTTCACTCGCGAAAGTTCGGTTTCATCGGGTCGGTGGTTCGGTTGTTCGCCAGACTGGATGGTGCCTTCCACACGACCTGCCCGGGAATGCCCGAGCAACGATCCTCGCCACGTACGCCCCCGCTCTTGCCCGCATCCCGGGGTACCGTGGCCATCAACTCGGTACGAGCCTCGCTTCCCGAGAGTTGTTCAGGCAGGCCGCTCTCAGCATCAGCTTCGACGCCACTGATCGATTCGCTATCGCGATATGGGGTTTATCTGTCGGCTACAAACCCCCCAGGTCCAACCACTCAAGTAGAAAACCGCGACCAGTGTTCGACATGCCTAAACAATCAGCGCCGAATCATCGGGTAGTGAGTTGGCGCGACATCTTCGGGCACGAGGAGCCCTATCCCGAGCAGGCCGACGGTATCCAGGCAGCCATCGAGGCCGCCGAGGACAACGGTTTTGTCGCGCTGGAGGGGGCCTGTGGGACGGGGAAAACGATGCTCGCCCTTTCGGCCGGTCTCGATAGGGTCCGCGACCCGGACTCAGAGTTCGAGCGAGTGGTCGTGCTGACCAGCGTCAAACAGCAACTCCGCCAGTTTGAGGCGGACCTCCGCAGTATCAACGAGAACCTGCCAGATGAACACCGCGCCGTATCGGGACTGACTCTCGTCGGTAAGGGAGACGTCTGCCCGTACGCGCGCGAGACCCGCGGCGGCGTCGACGACGAGAACGTGTACGACCGCTGTGAGGGATTGCGCGAACGGACACGGAACCTCGTGGGCGACGGCGGGCCGACGACGGCCGCCGCGCTGGCCGAGGAGGCTCGCAGTCAGCAGGTCGGACTGGCAGATTCGGGGGCCGGACGCGGCGAGTATCTGGAAACTGCCAACGAACCAACACCGTATCGGCCCGACACGGAGGAATACGGGGCCGCCGCGGGCGGCACGGAGTACTGCCCGTTCTACGCCCAGTATCTCGCGGACCTCCCGGAGGACGGCGACCCAGCAGAGGCCGTGCCGTTCGACTTCACCGAACAGGGGCTCATCGATACCGAGGAACTGGTCGAGCTCTCGGCCGGCCACGGCAGCTGTCCGCATTCGGTGATGGGCGCAGTGCTGGGGCACGTCGAAGTCGTCATCGGGAACTACTACCACGCCTTCGACCCCACGACCGCGGGGCAGTTCACCGGCGCGCTCGTCGACGACTCGACGTTCGTGGTCTGTGACGAGGCCCACATGCTCGAACCACGGGTCCGGGACCTCGTCAGCGACAGCGTGGGCGACCGGACGCTCCGGAACGCTGTGTCGGAGCTGACGCGAGTCGTACAGGCCGTGGAGTTCGAAGACTCCCCGGCACAGGCAGCCGTGGAGTTCGACGACACACCCCAGAGCGCAGGTGGGGAGACGCCGTCGGGTTCCAGCACCGACGCGGAACTCGTGCGGGGGGAACTCTCCGAGTCCGACGTGAAGCTCGACGAACTCCGCACCCTCCGGGAGTTCTGTGGGTCACTGCGCGAGGAACTTGACCGACGGGTGAAAGCCCACCTCGACACTGAGCGGCCCGGCTGGCGCGCCGAGTTGTCCGAACTGGACGACGCCGAACTTCCGCTTCGCGACCCCGAGAAGCCGGCGCCAGACGAGATAACCGAGTGGGCCGACAATGAGGG
>CAYXXM010000172.1:0-4892 GCA_964469085.1 uncultured Haloferacaceae archaeon | reverse complement strand
ATCATCCTCCTGCTCGGCATCGCGAGCCTCTGGGAAGCGGTCGCGCTCGTCGTGGCCGCGAAGTCGATTGCTCGATTCGAAGAACTGAAGCAACGAGCGTTCGCCGAGTACTTCCTCGTCGGGACATTGACCAGTGTGCTGGTGGCGTTTGTCCTGGTCGTCCTCGTGTCGCTCCTCGTCTGACCGGCCTTCGTCCACCCTCCACCGGATACACCATCCGGGCGCTTTTTCCGACCGGTGGAGAACTCAGGGTATGGAGATCCGCCCGATTCGCGAGACGGAACTCCCGACGCTCGTCGACGAGCTCTGGGCACCGTACGCCCGTGAGCTGGGCACGGACGCGCCGTACCACGAACTCGCCGACGAGTTCCGCGAGGAGACACTCGCCTACCGAACCGAGCAGTTCGAAGCCGAGAGCCACATCGACCGGGTCGCCGTCGGGGACGGCGAGCTGGTGGGCCACGTCTCCGCCGAGGTTCAGGAGGCGCCGCCAGTCGTCCAGCGGGGCGACAGCCTGCACATCACCGAAGTGTACGTCACGCCCGCCCACCGCCGCGAGGGTGTCGGCGCCGCCCTCCTCCGGGAGGCGGAGCGGTGGGGCCGGAGTCGGGGCTGTTCGTATGTCACGCTCACCGTCGACGCCGCCAACGAGGCGGCGCAGGCGCTCTACCGAACGCTGGATTTCGAGATCAAGCGCCACACCATGCGCAAACCCCTTGACGGGGCGTAGGTTCAGGCTCGCAGATATCGCTCCAGGACTGGACCTCAGGCGCGTGGGTCACAATCCGGGCCCGGGTACTCGCCGCCGACGACCGCCGGGTAGAGCGTCGCCGGGTCGAACAGCCGTTCGAAGGCGGCGGGCTCGCGAACCGCCGTCTCCACCCGGTCTCGGACCAGCGTGTTCGCCCGCGCACTGGTGAGTCGCTCGTCGAAGGACAGCACGTGCATCGCCCCGCCGTGGGACGCGGAGGCCAGCGCCGGATGGTCGCCGTCGGGGTGGTCGACCGGCTCCCGAAGCCCCGCGGCGTGCTCGCGCCAATCCGTGGCCAGTTCTGCGTCGGCGAGGCGCTCGATGACCGCCGCCGCATCGTCGAGGAGCTGGTCGCTTGCCACGAGCGTGAGCCACGAATGGGCCCGGACGGAATCGAGACACGTCCGAGCAGCGCCGTCGATGAGCAGGTCCGCCGCCAGTACGTCGCTGTCGGCAACGATGCGGGCCGGCGAGGGCGCCGTGGCGTCGCCGGAGCCATGCTCACTCATCGCGGACCTCCGCGAGCGTCTCGGTCACGTCGCGCTCGGCTGTGTCGAACGCGGCGGCGCGGGCGAACAGCGACTCCCAGCGTTCGGGCATCGATAGCGAATGGGGCCCGCGGGTCATGCGTGTTGCGGGTTGCTCCTGCTGGCCGCGGAGTCGATGTAAGCCCCGTCTCGGGCGGGCCGCCCCAGCGAAGGACGGCCGAAAACCACCCGAGGGACGTGGCGTCTGCCACAGGTGTGCCGTCCGTCTGACACATGTTTAAGGAGAGCGCGGCGCTGCCACAGGGTGGGCGCACACTCCACGATTTCCCTCCCTCTCCACAGTGTGCCCACCACCACACGACGACGCCCGGCCGGTGACCGTTCCCGGTGGGTCGGGCGTCGTCACGTTCCCCACCGAGGTTATCAGCGTTGAGAGCATATGCCCGGCCATGATGGCCACGACCCACGCCCTCGCGGGGTTGTTACTGGCCCTCCCCGTGGCGGCCATCGCGCCGGAGTTCGCCACCGTCGCAGCCACAGGAGCAATCGCTGGCGGCGTGTTTCCCGATACTGACATGCCGGGAAACCACCGGCGGACGCTCCATTTCCCGGTCTACTACAGTCTCGCGGCGCTGCTCAGCGGCGTCGTTGCTCTCCTCGTTCCGACACCACTCACTGTCGCCACAGCGCTGTTTCTCGCCGCCGCCGCGCTCCACGCCCTCGGCGACGGCCTCGGGGGCGGACTGGAGCTCCGTCCGTGGGAAGCGACCTCCGAGCAGGCAGTGTACAGCCACTACCACGAGCGGTGGTGGCGACCGCGCCGGTGGGTGCGCTACGACGGCGCGCCGGAGGACGCCGCCCTCGGGGCAGTGCTCGCACTCCCGTCGATGGTCGTCTTCGAGGGAACCGTCGAGACAGTGGTCCTCGGCACCGTCGCCCTCGGCATCGGCTACGCGCTGGTCCGGCGCCCGTTGGTCACCTGGGGCCAGCGGCTGGTCGACCGACTCCCGCCGGCGCTACTGGACCGGCTTCCGAACCGGCTCACCGAGGATTTCCGCTGAGCGTGGCCGCCAACGAGCTTTTGGCCGACAGCCACGGCGTTCGAATATGGATACCGTGGACATCGCCGAGGCGTTCGACTCCTTCGAGGAGACGTGGTCGCCGCGGCTGGCGGCGAGGCTCAACGGCCAGGAACTCAAGGTGGCGAAGCTGGCGGGCGCGTTCGTCTGGCACCGCCATCCCGGGGCAGACGAACTATTCTGGGTCGTCGACGGCGAACTCACGCTGAGGCTACGGGACGAACCGGACCAGCAGCTTTCGGCCGGAGAGCTTGGCGTCGTGCCCGCGGGTGTCGAGCACAAGCCGGTCGCGGAGGGGGGCGCAAACGTGGTGCTGTTCGAGCCTGCGGGGACCGAGAACACCGGCGACGCCGACGCCGCGGACCGAGAAAGTGAGGTGCGGGAGCTGGAGACGGTGTCGCGGGGGGCGGTGGAGTAACGGTCACCGAAGGAGCCAAGCGAGCACCGCCCGGGGCTATCCACATGGGACGATTGGAGCTTGCCGTCGGCGGGACCCAGTACAGCGGCGACCTGTTGCACGAGGCGGCACCGGAGTCCGTCGAAGCCCTGGAAACAATGCTCCCCCACGGTTCGGAGCTCATGCACGTCCGCTGGAGCGGGCACGCCGTCTGGGTGAACATCGACGAGGTGGACCTGCCGGAGCTCCCGCGAGAGAACCACACGGTCTACCCATCGCGAGGTGACGTGCTCCTGTATCCCGGGTTCCGGAACGAACAGGAGATACTGCTTGCCTGTGGTCCGACCTGCTTCAAGAGCCCGGCGGGCGAACTCGCGGGGAACCACGTCGCGACGCTGGACGCGAGCGCCGCGGAACTCAGAGAGCTCGAGGAACTGACGCTTCGGGACGGCGTCCAGGACGTGAGGATACGGCTGACGGAGTGAACCGCCGAGCCGACGACGTCGAACCGTCGCTGGACCCTGCCTATTCGAGCGGGTGCAGGTCGATGACGTCGGTGCTGGTGCGCTCCGAGAGCGCCGAAATCGCGTCCTCCTTCGAACTCAGGTAGACGACCTGCCAGCCGTCGGCAGCCAGCGCCTCGAGGACGTCCGCCTGGGTTTCCAGTCGGGCAGGGTCGGCGGTCAGGAACGCGTCATCCATGACGAAGAACCCGGTGTTGCCCCCGAGGAGCTGCTCGCCGAGCGCGACGCGAATCGCGAGATACAGCTGGTCGTTCGTCCCGTCGCTCAACGCCCGCGGGGTGAACCGTTCGCCCGTCGCCTTCTCCACCGTCAGCTGGTTCGTCTCGGTGTCGTAGGTCACCCTGCTGTACCGGCCATCCGTGATATCCCGGAAAATCTCCGACGCCCTGCTTCCCTCTTCGAACAGCGCCGCCGTCTCGGCTTGCTCCTCGGCCTGGATTTCGTCAAATATCTCGAGGGCGACCCGCGACGCCGCCGCGTCGTCCTCTATTGCCGCGACAAACTTGCCCAGTGGTTCCTGGAGTTTTGACAGCGAATCCAGGTTCCGTATCTCCACCGCCAGCGGCTCGCCCAGGAACACGCTAAAGTTCAGCGCTGCCGCGCTCTCTCGGAACTCACCGAGCCTTTTTTGATGCGACTCAAGCGCTGCTTCGTATTCCGATATTTCCTCCTGGACCCGGTCAAGCGCCTTCTCTACCTCGTCGTGGTCGGCTTCGTCGTAGTCGACGTCGACGCCGTCGTCGATATCCGCAGCAAGCGCGTCCAGCGCGGCGTCGGCTTCCTCGAGGACCGTTCGCGTATCCTCAGCGGAGATGTCGAGTTCCCGCTCCAGCACGGCCGTCGCCCCCTGGATTTCCCTGGTCAACTCCGCTCGCTGGGCCTCCACGCTGGCTATCTCCTCCCGGAGGGCCCCGCGGTCCGTTCCCGACATGCCCGCTGCGCGGGCGTCCGAGAGAATCTGTTCTTCCCGGACGTGCAGGTCCGCGAGCTCCTCGCTGAGCGCCCGGGCCCGGGTCCAGAAATAGCCGGCTCCGAGCAGGAACGCGACCGGTGCGAGCGCACCGAGCACGGGGAAGCCGGCAAGCAGCAGCACCGCGAACGCCGCGACGGCGCCGCCGATGCACCACTTGGCGAGCGTGAGGCTGTGTTCGTTCCTGTCGGCCAGCGTCGACTCCCGGCCCTCCTCCTCGCTCAGTTCCCGGAGCCGCCGGTCGAGGTCGGCAAGCTCGTCGTCCGCCGGGAGCTCTGCCAGCGCCGCGACGTTCTCGCGAAGCGTCTCCGCCTCGTCCTGGAGGCTCGCATGACGGTCCCGTTTCGCCGCCGCTTCCCTCGCCCGTTCGAGTGCCTGGAGCCGCTCGGTGAGTTCGTGCTCTCGCCGTTTCGCCGTGAGATGCTGGCGCTCTGTCTGGGCCAGAGCGTTCTGTTCGGCAGTCTCGATGTAGTCGGCGACGTCCTGGCGCAGCGATTGTGCAGCCGTCAGCTGGTTGCCCGCATCGTCATGCGACTGGTCACTGGACACGTTGAGAGTTGTCGGCGTCAACCGACCGGCATCGATGAGCGCGTCCTGCACCTCGTCGATATCCTCGACCCGTCGGCCGGTGAGCCTGTCCGAGATGTGCGAGTAGAACTCGTCCCCGTCGGTGAACGTCAGAT
>CAYXXM010000171.1:0-4905 GCA_964469085.1 uncultured Haloferacaceae archaeon | reverse complement strand
TCACGAGGTGATTGAAAAGGCCCCGCTCCTTGAGCCGTGGCGGGTAGGAGTACGTGATACCCAGCACGATGACGGTTATCCCCGCCAGCAGGACCCAGAGTCCCGCCACG
The DNA here is from genome assembly GCA_964469085.1 of uncultured Haloferacaceae archaeon. GTDB lineage: Archaea > Halobacteriota > Halobacteria > Halobacteriales > Haloferacaceae > Halolamina. The sequence goes on along the minus strand of CAYXXM010000171.1, from coordinate 4,795 downwards.
GCGGCCACAGCGGCGTACAAAACCAGCGCAGTCGCGAGGTATCCGGCGAACAATGGCCAGGCCCACTCGGGCCCGAGCCGACAGACGGCGTTCGCGATGACTGATTTTTCGGGGTTGACGGCGTCAACCTCCCGGTCGTGAATCGCGTCGGCCACCGAGGCCTGTAACTTCGCGAACACCGTCGCCGCCGCGTAGCCGCCAGCTATCCACACCACGGAGCGGCTCGGCAGTCCACCGACGCGAGCACCGAGCCCAACCGCGAGCAGAACCGACGCGAAGTTGTAACCCACCGTTGCCGACAGCCGACTGACGACGACGACCGCATGGAGCTGTCGGTAGTATCGATGGAGCGAAGCGGCCATCTGTCCCCTACTGTGAGCTTCCGGTGTTAATGGCTGTCTGTTTGTCGCTGTCCGGCCACTCGCTCAACGGCTGCCCATTCGTTCAGTAGGTGAGTATCACCCCAGTGGTCGAAAGTTGGCCCGGGGGAGGACTGAACCGCCGTGAATTGAGGTAAAGGGTGTGGGTGGTGTAGATATTGGTGTCGAAGACCCCCAACTATGACCGACTCCCCCACCAAAGCGACTGGTACGAGACGTAGCGTGCTGCAAGCAGCCGGCGGCGTGCTTGCGACCGGCGGACTCCTCGGGAGCGCCGGCTCAGTAATGGCAGCGGACGGCTGGAGAACCGCAGAGACGCCGACCGACCGGACGCTCCACGACGTCGTCCAGACAGCCGCGGGCGCGTTCGCGGTTGGCGGCGGCGGCGTTGTGCTGCAGCGAACGGAGCTCGGATGGCAGCGCGTTCTGAGCGGCGGTCCGACGGGGAATGGGAACGACCTCTACGGCGCATCCGTCACCGACGGCGGTGAGCGACTCTGGTTCGTCGGCGCCTCGGGCGCCATCGGCGAGTACAACGTCCTGACGAACTCGCTCACGGACCATTCGGCGCCCGACGACGTGACCAACAACTTCAACGACGTGAGCGTCGTCGGCGAGGCCGGCGAGGCCAACGTCTACATCGCCGGCGACTCCGGGAAGATCTACTTCAGCTTCGCCAACGGTGCCACGGGAACCTGGGACCAGGTGACCCCCGGCTCCGGCTCGGCGATTCACGCCATCGACTTCCACGGCCCCCGCAGCGGGCACGCCGTCGACGGGAACCAGAAGGTCTTCGAGACGACCGACGGGAGCGTCTACGACAAGATCGGGCTCGCCGACGCAAACGTCAACTTCTACGGCGTCGACTCCGACGCGACCGACAACGTCCGCGTCTCTGCGGGCGGCGGGATGGTGCACCGGTGGAATGGTGCACAGTGGACGCCGAGCAACCTTGGCGACGCTACCCTCCGCGACATCGAGGTCGAAAACGGCTCGGGCTACACCCTCGGAGGCGGCGGTGTCCTGTTCAGCCTTGAGAACGGTATGTGGACGCAGGAATCGACGCCGACCGGGGCGAACCTGAAAGCTGTCCGCCGCGGCGACACGGACATCGCCGTCGGCGCCGCTGGGACGGTCATCGAGAAGTAACCCCCGCAACCCTTTCAGGCAGCCGAGAGACACGGCCCCCGGCCGTTTTTCTGGCGGGCGTCAGATCGGTGCAGTAGTGCGTGGCTTGCCGGTGTTCCGTCGGCGTCGACGCTACGAATAGCGCCTCGTGAGCGGTACCGTCGCCGTCGACGGTACTAAGCGCTTCGTGTGCGGTACCAGCCAGGGAGAAAACCGGCTCGCGACCGGTGCTCGCCGCAGAAGTGCTCGGTCGGGGATTTGAACCCGATTGCGAGACTCGCTTTGCTCGTCTCGCGTGATTCAAAGTCCCTCCCACGGACAGCAGCGGCTCGCGACCGGTGCTCGCCGCAGAAGTGCTCGGTCGGGGATTTGAACCCCGGTCATCGGCTTTCTTCCCCCGAAAGGCGGTTTCTTCCGAAGCCGAAAGGCCGAAATGATTGGCCGAACTACACCAACCGAGCGCATCCGAACGTTGCCGACGGTGGTGTATAAACTTGACCTTTCGTCGTTCACTCCGGTGGTTCTTGCCGGCGAGCTCCCGACGTTCGATTCCGCATTACATCATCCACTTCCGGATACACCTCGCTGACACCCCACACTCCTTGGCAATTTCGGCCAGCGTCCACGCCTCTTCCCCGTACTTTTGCTCCAACCACCACCCGTTCCGGTGCCGGCAATCCATCGAGGGGTCTGCTGCGCTCTCCCTGAAAAACGTCAGCCGCGACCGCAGGCCTACTTCCCTTCGAACTCCGGCTCCTCGTCGCTCATGAACGCCGTCACCCCCTCCATCAGGTCCTCGGTGTTCATCAGGTGGCCGAACGCCTGGCTCTCGACCTCCAGCCCCGCATCGGTGTCCTCTCGACCGGCGAGCATCGCGCGCTTGGTGTAGGTCTGCGCGATGGGTGGGCCGGCCGCGAGCTCGCGTGCCAGTTCCCACGCCCGGTCGGTGAGGTTGCTGGCGTCGACGAGTTCGTTGAAAAAGCCGTACTCGGCCATGGTCTCGGCGCCGTAGCGCTCCGCCGTGAAGATGATCTCCTTGGCCCGGCCTTCGCCGACGATGTGGCGCAGTCGCTGGGTCCCGCCCCAACCGGGGAGGAGCCCGAGGTTGTGCTCGGGCTGGCCGAGTTCCGCCCCACGGGCGCCGACGCGAAGGTCCGCGCAGGTCGCGAGTTCCATCCCGCCGCCGAGGCAGTAGCCGTCGATACCGGCGACGACGGGCTTGTCACAGGCCTCCAGTTTGCCGAAGGTCGACTGGCCCAGTTTCGAGAGCTCGACCGCGCCGAGGGGGTCGGCGCCGCCGGCGGCCATGCTCTGGACGTCCGCGCCGGCGGAGAACGCCCGGTCCCCCGCGCCGGTGAGCAGGATGGCCCGCACGTCGTCGTCGGCCTCCAGTTCGTCGACGGCGACGTCGAGTTCTTCCAGCATGTCCTCGCTGATGGTGTTCATCCGATGGGGCCGGTCGAGTTCGACGTGACCGACGTCGCCATCGACCTCGACCGTCAGCGTCTCGTAGGTGGTCTCGCCACCGACGTCGGCCGGGCCGTGGAAGCCGGCCCCTGACTCGGCGAGTTCCCGCAGCATGGGTTGAGCCTCGTAGCGAGCGGCGTCCAGTTCCTCGTGGAGCGTGTCGAGTCGCTCGACCAGCGCGGTGATGCCGTGGTCGTCGGCCATCTTGGCCGGCCCGTCCGGGAAGCCGGCGCCGAGTTTGACCGCCTTATCGATGGCCGCGGGGTCGGCGACGTCCTCGGCGACCAGCCCGGCCACCTCGTTGGCCATCAGCGCGAGCAGGCGCTCCTGGATGTCCGCCCGGCCCGCATCAGTCGGAATCTCGGCGCCGCCGTTCTCGTAGTCGTAGAACCCGCGACCGGTCTTGCGCCCGAGTTCGTCCCGCTCGACTTTCTCGGCCAGCAGGGGGCAGGGCTGGTACGCGTCGCCGAGTTCCTGGTACATGTACTCGAGCACGTGATAGCCGACGTCGATGCCGACCTGGTCGGCGAGTTCGAACGACCCCATCGGCAGCCCGATGTCGTACTTGGTGGTGGAGTCGACCTCGCCGATGGTGCCGTCGTCGGCCTGGACGATCCACGCCGCTTCGTTCATCAGCGGAACGAGCACGCGGTTGACGATGAATCCCGGCGAGTCCTTGCGCACCAGGACCGGCGTCTTCCCCATCGATTCGGCGAGCTCCTCGACGAGGTCGAGCGTCGCCGCGTGGGTGTGGGCGCCGGAGATAACCTCGACGAGCTGCATCCGGACGGGCGGGTTGAAAAAGTGCATCCCGCAGAACTGCTCGTCCCGGTTGCTCACCTCCGAGAGCTCCGTCACCGAGAGGCTGGAGGTGTTGGTCGCGAAAATCGCCTCGTCGGGCGCGTACTGCTCGACCTCGCGGTACACCTCCTTCTTGATGTCCATCTTCTCCGGCACCGCCTCGATGACCACGTCGGCGTCGCCGACGGCGCTTTCGAGGTCGACGACCGGCGCAAGGCGGTCGAGCGCGGAGTCGGCCTCCCGTCGGGTCAGCTGGTCTTTCTCGACCAGTTTGTCGAGGCTCCACTCCACCTGCTCGTAGCCGTTGCGGACGAACTCCTCGTTGATGTCCCGCATCGTCACCTCGTAGCCGGCCAGGGCAGCGACCTCGGCGATACCGTGGCCCATGTTCCCCGCGCCGAGCACCGCAATCTTCTCGATGTCCTCGATATCCATGCGAGAAGTGTTGGGCGGACGGGGGTTGAACGTTTCCCTCCGGGCGATTGGGAACGGCTGTCGCGTTTCGTTCGGTTGGGATGTTGGGGCAGCGACCTGCGCCTATCCGCCGAGGACGTTCTGGCAGCGACCAGGTTATTTCCGCCGAGGACATTCTGCCAGCGACCTGTGCCTATCCGCCGAGGAAGTCCTGGCGCACCCGTTCGTCGTTCAGCAGCACCTCGCCGCGGTCCACGTAGCGGTTCTCGCCCTGCACCACGACGTAGCCGCGGTCACAGCGCCGCAGCGCCTCCTTGGCGTTCTGCTCGACCATCAGCACCGCCGTGCCGTCGTCGTTGATGCGGTCGATGCGGTCGAACATCTCCGCGACGAGGTCCGGCGCGAGGCCGGCGGACGGTTCGTCGAGCAACAGCAGATCCGGGTCGAGCATCAGCGCCCGGCCCATCGCCAGCATCTGGCGCTGCCCGCCCGACATCGTGCCGGCTTTCTGGCCGCTGCGCTCCCGAAGGATGGGGAACCGGTTGTAGACGGCCTTGATGCGGTCCTCGGGCACCTCGTCGAGGATGTACGCGCCCATCTCGAGG
>CAYXXM010000170.1:0-4911 GCA_964469085.1 uncultured Haloferacaceae archaeon | reverse complement strand
CGAGGACCGACTGGCCCACACCGTCGAGATGCATCTGGACCCGGAGGAGCTCACGTTCGAGGATATCGACATCTACAAATCCGTCATCCGGTCGGACGAGCGCCTGACCTACACGGAGTGTGAGCACCGCCTCGACGACGCGGACGCGCCGCTGCACGAGGAGAACCAGCTGGCGTTCGAACTCGCCGACCGCATGCACGAACAGCGGAAGGCGGACGGCTCGCTGGTGCTGAACCCCCGGCGAGACCGCGCACACACCCTCATCGAGGAGTCGATGCTGAAGGCGAACAAGGCGGTGACGCACACGCTGATGTGGGACCGCGGCGTCGAGGCGATGTACCGCGTTCACCCTCAGCCAACCCCGGACCAGTGGAACAAGGCGCTCCAGGAGATTCAGGAACTCGACGGCGTCTCCATCCCCGGCGAGGCGTGGGACGAGCCACGGAAGGCGGTGAACGCCGCGCTGGAGGAGTCACCCGGCCGGTCGCTGGACAAGATTCAGCGCGCCGTGCTGAAGGTGATGCCCCGCGCGAAGTACATGAACGACCCGTTCGGCGGGCACCACGCGCTCAACTTCGACATCTACGGCCACTTCACCTCGCCCATCCGGCGGCTCTCGGACCTGATCAACCACTGGATCGTCCACGAGAACGAGGTGCCGGAGGACCTCATCGAACTGTGTGACCGGGCGTCTGACCGCCAGAAGGACGCCGAGGCTGCCGAGCGGATCTACAAGCAGTTCATGCAGGACCACCGATTGGATCCATACGCGGTGAACAATCGGGGCGTCGAGATTGTGGAGGACGCCGAAGAAGCGGACCACGACGTGTAGGTTCCGGGAGTAGCAGTGTTTGGGACAGTCACATGCCCCGTAGTGGCTTTTTTCGAGATGATTATCCCTATCACCGATAGGTAGGTCAGCAACACCGTGAAAGCCCCTGGCCGCTCGGCTCGGGGGCCTCGCTGCGCGCTTCGCTCACTCCGTCAGAGCAAGCTCTGACGTGCTCTCACTCGCTTCGCTCGTGAGAACTCCGTTCGCTCCAGTGCTTACTTCGTCCGCCTTCGCCGACCACGGAGGGAGCAAAGCTCCCTCTAGCCGCCGGGCGGCGTCGCCGCCCGGCGACGGCCAGCCCCTTTCAGTCCCACCCACCGCACGGCAACTCACAGCCCACAGGCCTCCCCAGCCGACTCGTTCGGCTTCGCCTCACTCGGCCCTCGCGCTAACCCGCACCACTGGGGTGCGGGCGGTTCGCGCCGCCGCGGTTGCGGGGAGGTGTGGGGGCCCGGTGCTGTGCCGGGGCTCGTGCCCGGCACGCCGCTGTCGGGTGGGACTGAAAGGGGCCGACCGGTCGATCCGGCCCCGGCGACGTAAGGACCGCAGGGCGACCAACGGGAGCCCGAGGACCACAGCGAGCCGCGGCCGGTCGAGCGGGCGGGGGCTTTCACGGTGTTGTTGACCCTGTAACTCTGGATAAGGAACACTGTATTGACAATATTCTTCATTCAAAATCCCGAATCTCCGAGAAGGAAACACCCACGTAACCGGGGGCGCTCTCTCTCCAGTATGAACCAGCCAAGCACGAACCGAAAACCCAGCCACGCAATGGGAGGAGCGCATCCGTGAGCGGAAACGCTGAATCGATCCAAAACGAATCCGTCCGGGTCGGCGTCGACATCGGCGGCACGTTCACCGACGTCGTCACCGTCGAGAACGGCAACATCTCCGTCACGAAGGTTCCCTCCACACCCGACAACCCCGAGCGAGGCGTCGTCGACGGCCTCGAAGCCAGCGAGACGCAGGCGGGATACACCCCCAACCAGGTCGAGTTCTTCAGCCACGGCACCACCGTCGCGACCAACGCCGTCCTCGAAGGCACCTGGGCCGACACCGCACTCGTCACCACCGACGGGTTCCGCGACGCCCTGGAGATCGGTCGGCAGGACCGCCCCGCCATCTACGATTTCCAGGCCGAGAAAGCCGACCCTATCGTCCCCCGAAACCGGCGGTTCACCGTCCCCGAACGACTGGACGAGCGCGGCCGCGAGCTCCGCGAACTCGACGAGGCTGTCGTCCGCGAGGTCGCCGCGGCCATCGACGCCACCGACGTCGACAGCGTCGCGGTCTGCCTGCTGTTCGCATTCGAGAACGATGCCCACGAGCAGCGCGTCGCCGACATCCTGGCCGAATCGCTCCCCGAGTGCTCGGTCTCGGTCTCGAGCCAGGTGCTCCCAGAAATCCGGGAGTACGAGCGCAGCGTCACCACCAGCCTGAACGCCGCACTCAAGCCCGTGATGGACCGCTATATCGGCGCGCTGGAGGGCGAAATCGGCGCCCGCGGCGTCGCCGCCCCCCTCAAACTGATGCAGTCCAACGGCGGCCTCATCGACGCGGGTGCCGCACGCGACCGGCCGGTCAACACCCTCCTCTCCGGTCCAGCCGGCGGCGTGCAGGGCGCGACCCACGTCGCCGCCCGCGCCGGCCACGACGACGTCATCACGATGGACATGGGCGGCACCTCCTGTGACGTCTCACTCGTCCAGGACGGCGAGCCGGCCGTCTCGACGGACGTGGAGGTCGGCGACTACACCGTCGGTGTCCCGATGATCGACGTCCACACCGTCGGCTCCGGCGGTGGCTCGATTGCCTGGGTCGACGCCGGCGACGCACTCCGGGTTGGTCCGCGCTCGGCGGGTGCCGACCCCGGCCCCATCTGCTACGGCCGCGGCGGGACGTTGCCGACGACGACCGACGCCCATCTGCTACTGGGTCGTATCGACCCCGAGGGGTTTCTGCCCGAGGACCGCGAGGTGGGCGTCGAAGACGTGCGCGAGGGCTTCGAGCGCGAACTCTGTGACGACCTGGGGATGAGCCCCGAGGCGGCCGCACAGGGCGTGCTCGACGTCGCCAACGCCAACATGGCGCGGGCGCTCCGCGTCGTCTCCGTCGAGCGCGGCCACGACCCGCGGGCGTTCGCGCTGGTCGCCTTCGGCGGCGCCGGCCCGCTGCACGCTCCGACCCTGGCGACTGAACTCGACATCCCGACCGTGCTGATTCCGCGGACCGCGGGCGTGCTCTCGGCGCAGGGGCTGCTCATCAGCGACGTGGTGTACGACGACAGCCGCTCGCGTGTGCGACCATGGGCAGACGTCGACCCGGCGAGCGTCGCGCGAGCGTTCGCCGAACTCCGGGCCGATGGCGACGACGAACTCGACAGCGAGGGCATCCGGCCGGAGCGCCGCCGCTTCGAGCGCACCGCGGACCTGCGCTACGTCGGCCAGTCATTCGACGTGTCCGTCCCCGTCCCGGACGGGAATATCGACGCCGCCACGCTCGACACCGTCGAGCAGCGCTTCCACGAGCGCCACGAGACGCGGTTCGGCCACGCCGACACCGCGGAGCCGGTCGAACTCGTCACGCTCCGCCTGCGCGCCCGCGGCGTCGTCGAGGAGCCGGCGCTCTCTCCCGCCGGCACCGGCGGCACCGTCGCCGACGCTGTGGCGGAACACCGGGAGACCTACTTCGACGGCGACCGCTACGAGACGCCGGTGTACGACCGCGCCCGCCTCCCGGCTTCGACCGGCTTCGACGGTCCCGCCGTTGTGGAGGGCGACGAGAGCACCGCCGTCGTTCGTCCCGGGCAGTCCGTCTCGGTGGACGTCGACGGCACGCTCACCGTCGATACCGGGGTGGAGCAATGAGCGACCGGAGCGACGAGGGGACGGCAACGCCCGTGGTCGATTCCGTCACCCTCGAAGTCGTCCGCAACGGCTGTGTGGCCGTCGCCGAGGAGATGAACGCCAACCTCGTGCGAACGGGCTACTCGCCGAACATCAAGGAGCGCCGTGACTGCTCCTGTGCGCTGTTCGACGGCGACGGCGAGATGGTGAGTCAGGCCGAGAACATGCCGGTCCACCTGGGCGCGATGCCGTTCTCCGTCGCCGCGGCCGTCGACGCCTTCGCGGGCGACCTCGGCCCCGGCGACGCCGTTCTCCTGAACGACCCGTTCCGCGGCGGCGCCCACCTGCCGGACCTCACCCTGGTCTCGCCGGTGTTTGCCCCCGACACGGTCGACGCTGCCGGCGAGGAACCCCGCCTCGTTGCCTACGCGGCCAACCGCGCCCACCACGCCGACGTTGGTGGCTCGACGGCGGGGTCGGTCGCTGCCGACTCCACCGAAATCTACCAGGAGGGGCTCCGCATCCCGCCGGTGAAGCTGTTCGAGGGCGGCGAGCCAAACGAGGACGTGATGGAGATGATTCTCGCGAACGTCCGCACGCCCGACGAGCGCCGGGGCGACATCCGGGCCCAGGAGGCCGCCAACGAGACGGCCCGCACCCGGGTTCACGACCTCGTCGCGGAGTACGGCGCCGACACGCTCGCCGCCGCGTTCGACGAGGTGAAAAACTACTCCGAGCGCCGGATGCGCTCGGAACTGGAAGCGTTCCCCGACGGCAGCTACGCGTTCGCGGACGTGCTGGACGACGACGGCCTGGGGAACACGGACCTCCCTATCGAGGTGGCGGTCACCGTCGACGGCGACGAGGTGTCCGTCGATTTCGACGGGACCGCGCCACAGACGGAGGGTCCCATCAACGCCGTCCTGGCGGTCACCTCCTCGGCGACGTACTACGCGGTGCGCTGCGTGACGGACCCCGATATCCCGCCGAATCACGGCTGTTACCGGCCCATCACTATCGACGCGCCCGACGGCAGCCTCGTCAATCCGAACCCGCCCGCCGCCGTCGTCGGCGGCAATCTGGAGACCAGCCAGCGCGTGACCGACACGGTCCTCGGCGCGTTCGGCACCGAGGCGCCCGAGCGGGTGCTCGCGGCCTGCCAGGGGACGATGAACAACATCACCTTCGGCGGCACGGACCCACGCGGTGTGGACGGCCAGGGTTCGGAGCCCG
>CAYXXM010000169.1:0-4937 GCA_964469085.1 uncultured Haloferacaceae archaeon | reverse complement strand
GGCTCCTCGTTGGATTCCTCTGCGTCCGGCTCCTCATCGGGTTCGTCCGCCTCCGGCGTCTCCGTGGGTTCGTCCGCCTCCTGCTCCTCATCGTGTTCGGCGGCGTCCTCGCCCGACCCGGAATCACTCATCGTCCTCGAATATCTCCTCTGGCGCTTCCGCCTCGAAAGAGTCGCCGGCCAGCGCCGGCCGGTCCCCGACGGTTATCGTCGCAGTCCCGATGAACCGCCCACCCGGCTCGATGCCGTCGAACGGCTCCTGACACCGGGGACAGCGCGGTTCCGTGAGCAAACTGAGCTGGACGGTTTCGGAACAGGCCTCGCAGTTCCCTGCCTCGACGCCCTTCAGGTTGGCGTCGGACTGCAGTTCCTCGACGACACTCCGCCGGGTGCTCGCGCTCTCCACCTCGATTGCGCGCTTGCGCAGGTCGATTATCGCCCCAGCGAGGGTGTCGAGCTTCTCGTCTATCTCGTCTGCCCGGTCGGTCAGTGTCGAGAGAATCGTCTCGTAGTTCTCGAAGCCGCCGTCGACGCGCTCCTCGAGCGAGTCGAACTCGGTCCGGAGCGCGTCGAGTTCCTCCTCGAGGCCCTCGACGCTTCCCGCGAGTTCCGGATGGTCGTGGTCGGGGTCGGCTTTCTCCGTCGCGGTCTTCATCACCTGGACCAGCCGGTTGCGGATATCCTCGATGCGTTCGTCGGTGTCCTCGGCCAACTCCTCGACGCGCTCGTCGGTGTCCGTTTCGAGTTCCGCCAGTCGCTCGTCGAAGTCGGCAAGGCGTGTCTCCATGTCGGCGAACTGTTCGTCGAGTGGCTGGACTGCGCCCTCGGAGAGCGCCTCGTCCCCCTCGGAGAGCAGGCGGTACGTGGCAACCGCACGCGCCAGCACCTCCTCACGGTTCTGGTCGGTTTTATCTCCCCGGACCTCGAGCCACTGCTCGAGTTCCTCCGGCAGTACCGATGCCTGCTCCTCTACCATTGCCGAATGTTTCGATGGCGGGCCTTAAGTAACTCATTACCTGTGGACTGTCAGAAGTAGAATTTCCAACACCAGGGGTTCGGGGACGGCGCTCAGCGGATCTTCCGGACGTCGCTGATGTCGAAGCCGCCCTCGTGGATCTCCGTCTCGAACCGGACGATGTTCTCCTCCTCGAGCTGGGAGAGCACGCCCCGGAACTGCTTGACGATCATCGACCGGGCACGCTGGGAGCCGCCGGTTTCCCAGGTGAACTCGAAGGTCCCGGCGGAGGCGTCCATCAACTGGCCGTACTCCGTTTCGGTCAGCGTGTCCGTGTTGACCAGCAGGAGGATGAGCCCGTTCCAGTGATGCGAGGCCTTGGTCAGCCCCCGGAGCAGCGTGGTCACGTCGGTCCAGGTCACGTCGTCGCCCATGGCCCCGATGAGGTCGGAAATGGAATCGATAACGACGAGATTCCCGGCGGCGTGTTCGCTGAGATAATCGCCGAGGGCGCCGACCACATCGTTGGTGCTCTGGCGCTCGCCGAGGTCCTCGATGGCCGAGGCCTCCCCCATGTACCACTCCCGCGGAATTGGGGAGAGCTGGAAATACTCCGGCGAAAAGTCCCGAAACGAGATGGGGCCCGAGACGGTTTCGACGATCTCGTCGGCCATCGTGAAGTCCATCTCGCGAGCGATCTCCTCGTTGTCCGCGGTGAAGGAGAGGTAGTGCACCTCCTCCGGCGTCTCCGCGTTCGTCGGGAGGTCGCCGTAGTAGAGGTCGAACAGGTCGACGTCGGTGTCGGCGAGCACGTTCATCGCCGCCGCCGTCTGGGCAAACTCGCGGGCACCGGCGCCGGATTCGCCCGCAAGCAGCAGCGTACTCCCGGGCGGCGCCCCACCCTGGAGGATGCTGTCGATGCGTGCGACCCCGAACGGTAGCCGCTTCATACCGGTGAGAGGACGCCCTGAGGCATAAAGCGTTGCCGTCTGAGTCGGAACGAACTACCGGTCGACCCGCGCGCCGCGGTTGCGACCAGAAACGACCCGCACCTCGCCGTCGACGCCCGCCGCGTCGAGTGCCGTCTCGCCGGCCTCGCGGGCCATGGTTACGTGCTGTTCGTCGGTCACGCCGTACACTGCCGGTCCCCACGATGACTGGCCGGCGCCGTAGACGCCGTTCGTGGTTGCGAGCGTTTCGACAATCTCGCCGACCGGGGGCCGGTAGGTGCCGCCCTGCTCGCCGACGTACCAGGTGCCATTGAGCCGGCCCACCTCGTTCACGGCGGTCCCGAACCGGGCGGCGTCCCCGTCGGCGATTGCCGGCAGCAGCGCTCGAACGATGAGTCCCGCGACCCGGTCGGCGAGTTCCGGGTCGGCGTCCGTCACCGCCCGACGCATCGCCGCCTCCTCGTCGGTGCCGCTCCGTCCCGGCGGGGCGTCCGGAATGACGAGGATGAACCGCCAGTCCGCCGGAATCCGGTGGCGCGCGGCGACGCTCGGGACGTCCCACTCGCCCTCCGCGGGTGCCTCGGCGGTGAACAGCGCCGACGGGTGGCCGGAGTCCAGAATGAATCCGCCCTGCTCGAAGGCGGCGACGCCGATGCCCGACCGCCCACCGCGTCCGAGCGCTGGCGCTCGCTCCCGGACCGCCGGCTCGCGGTCGTAGCTCCGTGCAATGGCCGCGAGCGTCGCGAGTGCGAGCTGCGTGCCGCTGCCGAGACCGGCGTGACGTGGGAGGTCATTCTCGACGGTAACCGATGCACCAGGGACCCCGAGCAGCGAACAGACTCGTTCGGCGTACTCTCGGCCGGTGTCGTGAGGACAGCGAACCTCGTCGGCTGGCTCGGCCGAAACAGCCACCCGCGGCTCGTCGAGCGTGGCCCCGAGGGCGCCGTAGAGCCGATCGTGAGCCAGCGAGAGGTTGCCGAATCCGAAGTGGAGCCGTGCGGTCGTTTCGACGAAAGCCACGGGTCAGTCCTGGCCGAACCGGATGCCGTCTTCGAACCGGCGATAGCTGCGCTCCCGGTCGAGCTGGTCGGCGAGCCACTCCACCTCGGCCAACTGTGCGAGCAGTTCGAGGTAGCAGTTGCGCCACGCGATAGCGTAGATGGGCGACTGGCCCCAGGCACGGAGTTCGGGGACGAACTCGTCGTAGCGGTCGGCGTTCGCCTCCATCTCCTCGATGCCGTCGAGCACGGCCGCCGCCGCCTCCCCCTCGTCGTCGGCCGACGCGATGGCATCGTTGAGGCTGCGTTCGATACCCGCCACGGCTCGCCGCATGTCCGCTTCCGCGGTGCCGTCGTCTTCTGGCAACGATTCGAGGACGCCGGCCGGAACGGCGAGCGAGATTTCTTCCATACGCATACTCGCTCGGCGGGCCGCTTAAGCGTCCCGCCAGTGACCTGGTCGCCGACGACAGCTCTCCAGGCGCTATTTCTCCGTTTCGGCCTCTCGCACCGGCGTTCGGCGCTCCTCGGGGGTCCCGGACTCGACCGACGCGCCCGGCGGCACGTCGACATCCTCCGTTTCCAGGAGTCGCTCCAGCCGGCGCTCGAACTCCGCGTCGGTGAGTTCACCCGTCGCGTAGCGGCTCCGGAGCTCATCTAGCGGCTCCGAGGACTCGGACGCCGCCGAATCCGACGCCGCCTCACCGAAGGAGAACTCCTCGTCGTCGGCAAGGATAGCTAACATCGGGACCAGAAGCAGCCAGCCGACGACGGCGACAACACCGGCAGCTGTCGAACCCACGAACATCCCCGCCAGCGCTACGGCCGGAAGCGTCCCGACGGCAACAAGACCGACCAGAGATTCGGACTCCAGCGAAACCATGCGTGAACATGTTGACTGTCGCGAGAAAAACCTGCCGTCAGGTCATCACTACAGCTCCTCGACGTGGCGCATCTGGACGGCCACGCCGCGGCTGGACTCGGCCATCTCGCTCCCGAACATCTGCGCGCGGCCGACGCCGAACGCGCTGGGCCCGGAGACGACGACTTCGTCGCCGGTCCGAATCTCCTCGTCGGCGTCGAGGATGCCGGGTGCGAGCACGCTACCGTGGGGGACGAAGCCGTCGATATCGACCGTCTTCGCCGGCGCGTCGCTCTCCACCCAGCGGGCGGCGCCAGCGAGTGTGAACGCGAGCACACCGTACTGGGGAACCATTGTCGCCAGCTGCTCGCCGTCGTCGTCCCGGACCTGCAGTTTGGGGTATCGGCTGGTTGTCTGAATCTCGCCCTCGCCGAACAGCGCCGCGCCGGCGCCATCCCCCAGCTGGTAGTCCGTAATCGCCCGAATCACGCGGTGCTCGCGCTCCTGCTTCTGATAGGCCTCCTCGCCCGCGAGCGCCGCCGAGAGCGCCGCGAGCGATTCGTCGGTGGTCGGGTGGTCGTCGACCGTGTACTCGAACGCCGCCGCAACGTCCGGTTCGACTGCTTCACAGATGTCCGTGTACCCGCCCGGAGGTACGTGCGCGATGACCCGTTCGTAGTCGTTCCGCTGGAGGAAGCGCCGGAACACCTCGCTCACGAACTCCTGCTCGTCGGCCGTCCAGCGGCCGGTGACGACCGTGTCGTAGTGCTGGGCCGGGTAGGTGAGTTCGAGTTCCTGCGGGACGACGCCGATGGGGGAGGTCATCGACGCCATCTGGCCGCGCCACTGGACGGCGTCGTGGAACTGCTGGTGGCTCTGGGACTCGCTGTAGGGCTTCGTCGCCGAGCACGGGACGAGCACCAGCGGGCCGTCGAACTCGGATTCGTACCGGGTGGTCACCCGCTCGGCAAAGCGCTGAATCTCCGGCCGGCGGATGCTGTCGCCGCTGGCGGCCGCGAGTTCGGTGTCCCGAACGACGGGGGTGCGCTCCTCGACGTAGGCGTACTGGTCGTCGAACTCCCGGTACGTCGCAGTCAGCCACTGGTCGTGGCGGGCCTGGCCCTCCACGTAGTCCCGCAGCCGACCGGTTCGGATGCGCTCGCGGACGACGCG
>CAYXXM010000168.1:0-4945 GCA_964469085.1 uncultured Haloferacaceae archaeon | reverse complement strand
GCCGGCGTTCCCGGTCGCGACGAACGTCTCCGCGGCTCCGGCGACGGAGAGCGTCGACAAGCTCACACTGAATCACGGGACGAGTCTCCGAACCAACGCCTCGGACAACGGGACCACGGTGCTTGTGTCCAGCTCCGAGTTCGCTTACCTCGACCGAAACGGGAACGACGAACTCGACGAGTCGGAGGAACTCGCGAGCCGACCCGTCGTCATCCGCGAATCGGTCGGCGACGGCGCGGTGTACGTCGTCGCCGACCCGAGCCTGTTCATCAACGCGATGCTCGAGCGACCCGGCAACGAGCGGTTCACGCGGAACCTCTTCGCCGCCCAGGAGACGGTGCTGCTTGATTACTCCCATCAGTCTGGAACGCCGCCGCTCATGGTTTCCGTGCTGACGCTCCAGGACGAACCCGTCTGGCAGGCCGTGCTCTCCCTGCTTGGCCTGGGCGCTATCGTTTGGCACCGCCGGATTCGGACGCGGCTGCAGGACCTCCGACAGCTGTTCGACCGGACCGACCAACCTTCGGACGAACTAGCGCTCGCGGAGGCCCACCCCGATGACGTCGTCGCCTACCTCGCCCGGGAGCATCCATCGTGGGATGAAGCGCGTATTCGGCGCGTCATGCGAGGTGTTAAGCAGGACGACGTTGGAACACAGAGCGATGAGTGACCCGGCTGCGTTCCACGCTGCCGTGCGCGAGGAGGCTCGTACGGTCCTGATCGACAACGAGGAGATCCTCAGAGGCCTCTCCATCGCGGCGCTGACCCGCGGGCACGTCCTGCTGGAGGGCGTGCCTGGCGTCGCCAAGACGACGATTGCGAACCTGTTTGCCCGCTGCTCGGGGCTGGAGTTCAACCGCATCCAGATGACGCCGGACATCCTGCCAGCGGACATCACCGGCACCCACATCTATCGGGAAGCGGCCGGCGAGTTCGAACTCCAGCGCGGCCCGGTGTTCGCCAACGTCGTCGTCGCCGACGAGATCAATCGCGCGACGCCGAAAACCCAGAGCGCGCTGCTTGAGGCGATGCAGGAGCGTACGGTGACCATCGAGGGCGAGACGCTCACGCTACCGAACCCGTTCATGGTCATCGCCACGCAGAACCCCATCGAGATGGAGGGCACGTTCGCCCTCCCGGAGGCCCAGCGTGACCGCTTCCAGCTGAAACTCTCCGTCGACCTGCCCGACAGACCGATGGAACGGGACCTGCTCGACCGGTTCGACGCCGAACCCGACCTGAGCCCGGCGAGTGTGAGCCAGGTCGTGTCGCCGGGCGACCTGGCGGAAGCTCGCGCCGCCGTCACCGAGGTCCACGTCGCCGAGCCCGTTCGTGAGTACATCCTCGACCTCGTGCGCGCGACGCGGGAGTCACCCGACGTCGAGTACGGCGCCTCGCCGCGTGCCAGCATCGCGTTCCTCAACGCCGGGAAGGCCGCAGCCGCTATCGACGACCGGGCGTACGTGATCCCGGACGACATCAAGTCACTGGCCCATCCCGTGCTCCGCCACCGGCTCGTGCTCAGTACGGACGCGGAACTGGGTGGAGAGAGCGTGAACGACCTGATTACGGGGTTCCTGGACAGCGTCCCGGTGCCGGAGGAGGTCGGCGCCGAGGACGTGGCGTCGGAACCGCCTGCGGATAGCTGAGTCGGCTACCGGTGTTCCGCAGCGGATCCGGTGGCTCCGGAGTCTGTGGTCCTCTACTCATTCGCTTCGGCTTCACCGCCTCCCGGCTGGGCTGAGTCAGTTACCGCCCACCGGCAGGTCACGACCAATCCCTCCTCGGTCCGGGCGGTTTCCAACCGGACGGGTCGGGCGAGGACCTCCGTCAGCGCGACGGCGAGTAGCGAGCCCAGCGGGTTGTCGACGGCGTCGGCGTCGCCGTACACCGCGTCCGCGAGCACCAGCGTCGCCCGCCCCTCGCTCGCGTCGACGGCGGGGTCGGCGGTGGCCGCCAACTCGAACCCTTCGACGAGCGCGTCGGCGACCTGGTCGACGACGGTGGACGGCTCCCGGCCCAGCGACCCGGTCAGCGAGCGCTCGAACTCCCGGAACAGCGTCCCCCCGGTCGGCACGAACGAGGCGCCGCGCTGGTCGGACTGCTCGCCCAGGACGAGTGGCTGCTCGAGTTGCTCCTCGTTTGGGATGGTGTACTCCTGGTGCTGGGGGACGAACAGTCGCGCAGGCGGACTCCCCTCGACAGGGACGTAGACGAACGTCGCGTCCAGCCCCAGCTGGCCGGTGAGGCCGCCGAGCGTCTCGGCCTGGGCGGCGTAGACCCGCTCGCCCGTTTCGGCGGCGACGAACCGCTCGGGCGTCAGATAGCGGGTGAGGACGGCGCCGAACACGCCGATAGCCCCCAGGACGAGGAGGACGTCCCGCGCGGCCGGAAAGAGCGCCCCGCCGACCACGGCGATGACGCCGACGAGGCCGAGACCCAGCGCCGTTCGTCGATACCCGGCCTGGCGGGCCCGGCTGTACTCGCTACGAAGCCGGTCGTTCTCGGTCTGGAGCAGGTCGACCTGCGCCCGGAGGTCCTCGACGCGGTCCGAATCGTCGCCACCCGAGGGGTCGTCGCCGTTCATCCGTGTTTCACTCATCGATCAACCCGAGCGTGAGCAGTTCGTACCGGTGAATCACGTAACTGACCAGTGCCGCCGCCGCGACGAGAACCGCCGCGGTTTCGGCCAGCCCACCGACGGTCGACCGGGTCAGGAAAAACAGCCCGACGTATGCGGTGACAACTGTCAGGTAGAGCACGCCCACGGCGCGGTCGTACTCGATGGACAGTGCGGCCAGCAGAAACGTCGTCAGCACCAGATGGGCCGGAAGCGGCGCCATCCCGAGGCTCTCGTAGACACCCATGACCGCGATGGTGCCGGCGAGGAACGCCAGGAGAGGCCCTCCGACGACCAGCGCGACTGCGGGGACGAGCGCGACAGCCGCGCCGGCCGGTCCGCCGAGGAGGGCGAACGCGACGACGGTTACGAAGCCGGCCGCAAGTGTCGGGGCGCTCCGCACCGCGTCGCCTCCCCGGGGCGGAATCACCAGCGGCGTCTCGCTCATTGGCAGAACTGTTAGCGCACACATATTTGAAGATTCTGCAACGACGATTCCGCACGCGAGGGATTCTGCACCGACGATTCGGCGCGAGAGCGGTTTCTGCAACAATCATTCGTCGTGTGAGGGGGCGCCGACGCCGTCAGTTACTGCGTTCTCCGCCGTCGCGCGGCCAACAGCGCGTCGAGCCGGTCGCCCGGGCCGAGTTCGTACGCCGCTGTTCGCGGTCCACGATTCACCGTCCGGCGGAACGACTCGAAGGACGAGTAGCGGTCGTACGCCACCGTCAGGTCGTCCATCGCGCCCGGCTCGAAGAGCACGCGCGGGGTGAGAAACACCGACAGGTTCCCGCCGCTGTTGCCGACTAGCGACGCGGTGTCCCTGATGCGGTTCCGGCCCGTGTCGGTCGTCAGTAAGACGAGCCAGGTATCTCCGCTCGTCTCGGCCATGATTCGCCGTGCCGCCTCGAACACCGGGTCGGATTCGATGCGGTGGACGTACGCCTCGGTGTCCTCGAGGAACGGCTGGACTGTTCGTGCGAACGTCGAGTCCTCGCGCGAGAGCTGTTGGGCCGCGCCGCGGGCGTCGGTCGGTCGGGTCAGTCGGTCGCTGGCCGCGCCACCGCGCTCGGACGTTTCGGATTGGGTCGGCTCGAGGGCATGGAGCGCGTTCCGGACGTGTTGGTAGCCGGTCGGCGAACTGGTCGGGCGCTGCCGAACGGTGATTCCGTGGTCGCCGATGGCGTAGAGTCCCAGCGGGTCGTCGAAGGACTCGGCGGCTCTGGCGTAGCCGAGCGCGACCTCCCGCGCGTAATCGAGCATCGTCTCGCCCGCCGGCCCCAGCCGCATCGCCTGGCTGTGGTCGATGGCGATGACGGTTTGCCGATCCGTTTCGGTCTCGAACTCCCGGACGTGGGGGGACTGCAGGCGGGCGGTCGCCTTCCAGTCGATCTTGTCGAGCGCGTCACCGGGGACGTACTGGCGGGTCTCTTCGGGGATCAGCCCGCCGGAGCCGCTTCCGGTCGGATGTTCGCCGTACGCGGTGATACGCTCGCCACCCTGGCCGACGTGGAGGTTCCGGGGCTGTCGCGGGTCGACCCTGACGCTCTGGTCGGTCTCCATCGGGACCGTCTCCGTGACCGTACGCTGATGGTCCGTCAGCGAGACCCTCGCCGGCGGGTACGGGAACTCGCCGGCGACCGGGAACGTGCAGGTGAACGTCGTCGAACCAGCAGTCTCGCCCGGTTCGAGGGCGACGGTTGGACGGCCCGCAACAACCGTGGCACTCGTCGGCAGTTCCACCGCCACCTCGACGGTGGCTCTGACCGGCGCCGAGAGGCTGACGTCGGCCGTCACCGTGAGCTCCTCCTCGACGATGACGACGTTCCGGACCGGGTTGAGGGCGACAGTCAATCGGTCCGCCGTCTGCTGGAACTCCCGCGTGGCCGTGAACTGGCTGACCAGCAGCCAGGCCGCCAGCCCCAGGGCGCCGAGAACCGCTATCGGTTGCTGTGCGACGATGCCAAGCCCCGCAAAGAGCGCACCGACCGCGGCGACGGTCCAGAAGCGGGGCGTGGGACGCATGCCCCACTATGGCGGATATCGGTAGTTGAAACTTCTGTTCGGGGCGCGCGGCCGGTTCTACACGGCATGGCCCTGTTTGAGTCCCCGCTCCGGTCCACCAAAGCAGCCCCGAGGAATCGGTCCGGGAAGCAATCGACCCAATGGGAGTTGTCAGCATACGGGAGCGCGGAGCCTCCGTCCTCAAGCGCGAGCGAAGCGAGCGGTAGGGAGAGAGGAAGCGCGTCCGCAGAGATTTACCACCGGCCGCGACGTGTTCCATGACACTGCCGTCCTCGCACAAGCCGGGGTCGGGAGGTACCA
>CAYXXM010000167.1:0-5005 GCA_964469085.1 uncultured Haloferacaceae archaeon | reverse complement strand
GTGCACACACTCGTCGATGTCGTCGCGCGCGACCGGCGGAGCAACAGCCCTGCTCTCTTCACCCCCGCCCGCGAGATGGATTACCGCCGGTTCTGTACCACCGCGTGGAAGGCGAGCAACTACCTCCGCCATCTCGGCGTTGGCGGCGACCGCGGCGTCGTCATCCTCGCCGAACCGTCGGCGTCACCCATCCTCACCTTCTTCGGCGCAGCGCTGCTTGGGACCCCTACCCGGTTCGTCGGGGCTGTGGCCGACCTCCCGGCAGCCGTCGACACGATGAGCGCCCGGGCGGTGCTCGTCCCCGCGAGCGCCGAATCTGTCGTCAACCCCCCAGCCGGCACCACACTCGTGGTTCACGGCGGCGCGCCCGACGCGGCGACCACCGACCACTGGGAGGCAGGCGTCTGGAGCGAGAACCCGGCCTTCCCGCCGACAGATATCGACTCCGAAACGACACTCCTCCGGTCCGCCGACTGCGAGCTGTCCCACGGCGACGCCCTCGCCGGGGCCGAGACGGTGGTGGACCGGGTCGGCCTTGGCACTGACTCCCGGGTCGTGCTGCGGGAGTCACTTGCCGAACCCCGGGCCGTCGTCGCCGGCCTCCTCGCACCGCTGGTCATCGGTGCCACAGCGGTGGGCGTCCCGTTGGAGCCCGGACCCGACACACGTGAGCGAGGCGATGTGGCAGTAACTGCGGGCGACGCGCCGGAACGAACGACAATCTCGCCCGCAGCAATCACCGATGTCAGCGACTGAGACCACCCACGGGTGCGGGACTGACCGCATCTCCGCTGTGCAGGACCGTGGCAGCGACCGACCCGGTTAGTAGACGACGGGCGCGCCGTCGATAACGTTGAAGGCAGCTCGGTCGCCCGTATCGACAGCCGTTTCCCGCCCCTGAACGACGACCTGCACCTCGTCGATGTCACACTCGGGGTTGAACACGTAGTTCGTCTGGTCGCCCTGGAAGTAGCGCTCGACGACCTTTCCGTCGATGTCGCCGCCGTCCGTCGCGTGCTCGAAGTCCTCAGGCCTGACCGAGACTGTCACCTCACCCTCGGCGTCGTCGGCGGGAACCGTGAATCCGTCCTCGCCGCCAACCGCCACGACGGCGTCACCGCTCTGCTCCACCACCTCGCCGTCGAGGAGGTTCGTGTCGCCGATGAACTCCGCGACGAACTCCGAGGCGGGTTCGCGGTAGATCTCTTCGGGCGGGCCGATCTGTTCGATCTGTCCTTCGTTCATGACCGCGATCCGGTCGCTGAGCGTCATCGCGACCTCCTGGTCGTGGGTGACGTAGAAGAAGGAGCCCTGGGTCTTCGTGTGGATTCGCCGGAGTTCGACCTGCATCTGCTTGCGGAGTTTCCGGTCGAGCGAGGAGAGCGGTTCGTCGAGCAGCAGGACCGACGGTTCGTTCACAAGCGCCCGCGCGAGCGCGACACGCTGCTGCTGGCCCCCGGAGAGTGCGGTCGGGTCGCGGTCCTCGAAGCCATCGAGGTCGACCAGTTCGAGGTATTCGGTGATCTGCTCCTGCCGGTCGCTCGCTGGGACGCCGGATTTCTTCAGACCGTAGCCGACGTTGTCGCCGACGGTCATGTGTGGGAAGAGGGAGAGATGCTGGAAGACGAGATTGGTGTCGCGAGCCTCGGGCGGGACCCCACCCATCGACCGGTCCCCGATGCGGACCTCGCCGTCCGTGGGCTCTTCGAAGCCGCTGATCATCCGGAGCGTCGTCGTTTTGCCACAACCGGAGGGACCCACGAGGGTGAAGAACTCGCCCCGGCGGACCGCGAAGTCGATGTCCTCGACGGCCACCACGTCCCCGAACTCTTTCCGGACGCTGTCGAGTTCGACGAGGAGCTCTTCGTCGCCGGTCTCACCGCCCCGCTCGGCACGGGACTCGTTCTGGGTCGACATTGTGCGTAGAATCACTCAGCGGTCATATCAACTTACCGCTCGATGCGGACTGTCGGTCGAGACACCGGCATGATTCTCGGAGTGATCGGCGTAACCTAATCCTGGGTGCCTAATGGTTCTCGTGCAGCAACCGGTTCTCCTTCACCAACCGGCCCCGTGTACCTGGCAAAATTCCGGTGACCGCAATCCACTGAACAATGGGGTTTATTGTGTTGACGTGATACTCTATCTGCATATGGCACGAACCGGCCATGCGGACGGGACAGACGATTCGGCATCGATTAGCTCCGTCAGCCGTCGGGCGTATCTTGCCGGCGTCGGCGCGACCGGCCTCGCCGCAACCGCCGGCTGCGCCGGTGGGATCGGCGGGGGGACCACCGAAATCAACATCATCACCTGGGAGGAGTTCGAGGCGATGCAGGAGAACATCGAGAGCACCCTCGACGTCGAACTCAACATCACGACGTCGACGTCCTCCTCGGAGATGTTCTCCCAGTGGAACGCCGGGCAGGACGAGCAGTACGACATCGCGGTGCCGAACAACAACTACGTGCCCCAGATGCTCGACGCCGACCTGGTGGCGCCCGTGAACAAGGACGTCGTCACCAACTGGGACTCGCTCTACGACAAGTTCCACGAGTTCGCCGACAACCAGTTCCAGGTCGACGGCGACCATTACGGCGTGCCGATCCGGTTCGGCTGGTACGGCTACGGCTACGACACGCGCGAAGTCCCAGAACACGACCCGAGTTACAAGATTCTCTTCGAAGAGGACTACGTCGACACCGATCTCGACGGACAGCTCATCATGTACGACGACCACTTCAAGTCGATCGGTGCGACTGCGCTCTACCTCGGGTACGGCGACGCGTTCGAGGGCGAACGGGTCACGCTCACCGACGAGCAGTTGAACAACTGCAAGCAGGCCCTGATCGACCAGAAATCGCGGCTGCAGGGGTACATCTCCTCGGACCCGACCTACATCAAGTCGTTCCGGCAGGGTGACTTCCTCGTCGGCCACAGCGGCCGCAATGAGATCGTCGAGATGTGGGAGAACGGGGACGACTGGCCCGGCTACGCGGCGCCGAACGAGGGCGCGCTGGCCTGGTTCGAGTCAGCGGTCGTCTCGAAGAAATCCGAGAACAAGGAGGACGCGTGGGCCGTCATCAACGAGTTCATCGCCCCCGAGAACGGTGCGGAACTCGCGAAGGCCGGCTTCTCGCCGAGCTGTAACCCGGAAACCCAGCAGCACCTCTCCGACGCGCAGAACGAGCTGTACGGCTCCATCGACCCGTCGCGCCTCGACTCCATGTTCCCGTTCAAGGCGATGGAGAACGAGGACGCCTGGCAGTCCGCGTGGGAAGAAGTGAAATCAGCCTGAAATGCAGGACGCCGACCGCGAGGAACCGATCCGGGCTGAGCTGGTGCGGCGGCTGAGTTCCCGGAACGGAACGCTCGGCATCACCGTCGGGCCGAGCTTTATCTGGCTGCTGCTGTTGCTGCTAGCGCCGCTGACGTTCATGGTGACGGTCAGCTTTCTCAGCGTTAACGAGTCCTACGACCTCGTCTGGCGGCCGACGCTGGACAACTACCGGACGCTGTTCAGCGGGTCGGGCCCGTGGTGGGAAACGCCCTTCTTCAAGGCGCTGACGCTGTCGTACCTCATCGCGACGGTCACGACGGTGCTGTGTCTCGTCATGGCGTTTCCGCTGGCGTATCTCCTGGCCCGTGCCGACGGTCGCGGGTTCAAACTGATCATCTTCTTCGTCCTGCTGCCGTTTTTCACGATGTATCTCGTGCGGGCGTACTCGTGGTTCCTGATGTTTGGCCCGCGAGGCGTAATCAACAGCTCGCTGCTTGCCGCGGGACTCATCGACGAATCACTCGCGGTGTTCGATTACGGCGTCCCGGCGATCATCGTCGGCCTCACACACGCGTACTTCCCGTACATGCTTCTCTCGCTCTATGCCAGCCTGGACGGACTCGACTTCTCCCTGATTGAGGCAGCCCGGGATCTCGGCGCGTCGCGGGTGGACACCTTCCGGGACCACGTCATTCCGCTGACCTTACCCGGCATCGTCGGTGGGAGCATGTTCGTGTTTGTCCCGAGCGTGGGGGCGTTCATCACGCCGCGATTCCTGGGCCTCAACAAGGTCCAGATGGTCGGGCAACTCATCGAGGCTCGCATCAACGTCCGGTACGCCATCGGGTACGGGAGCGCCGCATCGATGTTCATCGTGATTTCGATCGCGGTGGCCTTCGCTGTCGCGTTCCGGTACATGGATATCGAGGAACTGGGAGGTGCCTGAGATGGCGACCGACACCTCCCCGGATTCCGCGGAAGGACCCCTCGCCCTCGACCACCGGTCGGTCGACCGCTGGCTGAACCGTGGACTCTACGGTGTTTCAGGGCTGCTGCTGGTGTTCCTCTGGATTCCGCTGGCCATCATGATCATCCTCTCGTTCGCGGAGAACGCGAGCACGTTCTTCCCGTTCCGTGGGTGGACGCTCGCCCACTACGGCGCGACGTTCGCGGACGCGGAGCTCATGGGGTCGATGTGGACCAGCATCCAGATCGCGACCATCGCTGCGTCGATTGCGACCGTGTTCGGGGTGCTGGTGAGTTTCGCACTGGCCCGCTACGCGTTCCCGTTCAAGGAGGTGTTCCGGACGTTCGGCGTCCTCCCGATGGTGGTCCCCGGGGTCGTGCTCGGAATCGCGCTGTTGATCTACTTCCGGTCCCTGTTGAGCGAACTGCCGCTGGTCGGAGGCGTGTTCATCCCCGGGTTCTGGACGGTGGTGTTCACCCACTCCATCTACGGCCTGCCGTTCGTGTTACTGATCGTCACCGCCAGAATGTACACCTTCGACGACACGCTCGAAGAGGCGGCGCGGGACCTCGGTGCGGACCCGATCACCACGTTCCGCGACGTCACACTGCCGATCATGGCGCCCGCTATCGGCGCGGGCTTTCTCTTCGCCTGGATTCGCTCCTTCGAGGACTTCATTCGGGCCTTCTTCGTCAAGGGCGTCTTCGACGTGCTCACGACGGCGATGTTCGGCATGATCAAACACGGCGCGGCGCCGA
>CAYXXM010000166.1:0-5112 GCA_964469085.1 uncultured Haloferacaceae archaeon | reverse complement strand
CGAGGCGATCAAGCTCCACGAGGGTTGGATGTCCGAGATGATGTCGACGGCAGCCGAGGCGACGGTCGACCCCCTGCCCGGCGGGTTCACCGCCGAGAACGGCGGCGAGATCCTTTCCGAGCAGTTCGACACCACGTGTTCGAGAGCGAGGTTCGCGTTGGCGACCCCGACGCTTAGTCGTCGCGTACGCGCTCTCGCCCCCGCTCGACGCGGCGCCGCTTGCAGCCTTCCACCCGGACGATGCCCCAGCGCTCCGCGACGTCGCCGCGCGGCGCATCGACGAGGACGGCGAGATACGCTGGCAGAAGGACATGGCACTATTCGTGGCCAGCGCATGATGGTCGGCGCGCCGTTCGTCCCGGTACTGGGCGACGGCATCTACGAGGGTGACGCGTCCGTTCCGGGTGCCGACCGGTCGCCGGCACAGCCAGCGACCCCGCCGGCGAGCAGGCCGAGGACCGCTTTGCGGGCGGAAGGCATTGTTCGGGTTTTCGCTGTCTGTAATAAGTGACTTCTGGCGAATGTGTCATCTCGGTTCGGCCGCTATCACTCCCGCCACCGAGGCCGGCTGGACGACGGGATTGCAAAACCGGCGTGCCATTCATACACACGTATCCCCAGAATCTGATAATGCTGAACCGGCCCCATGCCGCTCGCTCGGCCAAGCTCGCTGGCGTCTGGGCGGTCGCCGCGCTCGTGGTCACGCCACTGGTGGGGGAGACCCCGCCGACTGCGGTGGCCCAACTGCTCGTGGAGGCGACGCCGGGCGCCGTCGCCACCGCGATTATCGAGACGCTCGGCGCGGCCGCACAGCCAGTCGCCGTCGTCGCCGGTCTGTTTTTCCTGATTACGGCGGGCACGGTGGCCGGCGTGGTTCTCGCGTGGCTTGGGCGGGTCCCCGAGGCCGCACCAGTCCGCGCCGCGCTGTGGCTCGTCGGGACCGCCGTGGTGCTTGGAGTCGTGTCTGGCGATCCCCTGGCCTCCCTCCTGGCGACGCCGCTCGTCGCCGGCCCACCGCTCCTCCTCGCCCAGCTCTCCGAGCAGCGCGGGACGGATATCGCCAGACGCGGGTTCCTCCGACGGGCGGGTGCAACGGGCGTGGCGCTCGCTGGCGCATCCGCCGGCGCCGCAGGGCTCTCCCAGCTACTCGGAGACGGAACCGGTCCGCAACCGGGCCAGAACATCGGCGGGGTCGACGCGGAACAGGAGAAAACCGCCACGGGGCGGACGGTCGTCAACTCCACAACGGCAACGCCCACCGCTGGTGCCGACGGGGGGGCCGACAGCGTCGGCGGCGACGGCAGCAGTTCGGCGATGGGCGACGCGAACCGACAGCCCGTGACGGTCACTGAATCCGACTCCACCGAGCCGTTCGGCTTCGACTTCGCGGGAATGCCCGGTGCGTTCACCCCGCTCTCGGAGCATTACGTCGTGGACAAAGAGGTGGTCGACCCCGACGTGGACATGGGCGAGTGGAACCTCGACGTCGACGGCGGCGTCGGCGAGTCGCTCTCCTACTCGCTATCGGAACTGGCCGGCCACCCCGACAGCTACGAGCAGGCCGTGACGATGGTCTGTATCTCCAACCCCGTCGCGGGGCCGCTGGTCTCCACGTTGCGCTGGGAGGGCGTCCCGCTCAACAGCCTGCTCGAGGAGGCCGGCGTCGCCGGAGACACCATCGATGTCGTCACGCAGGGGGCCGACGGCTACACCGAGTCCCTGCCCTGGGAGGTGATTCGCGACCGTGACGACGTCATGCTCGCCTACGCGGTGAACGGGAAGACCCTCCCCACCCAGCACGGCTTCCCGCTCCGCCTGCTCATCCCCGGGCGCTACGGGATGAAATCCACCAAATGGGTTCGCGGCGTCGGCGCGGTGGATTACGACTTCAAGGGCTACTGGAACCGCCGGGGGTGGGACGAGGAGGCCCCTGTCAGCACCACCGCCGCCATCCGGGCGGCCCAGCGTCGCGGCGACCGGGTTGCCCTGGGCGGCTTCGCCTACGCAGGCGTCCGTGGCATCGACCGCGTCGCGGTGAGCCTCGACGGCGGCGATAGCTGGCGGGAGGCGACGCTGACGGAACCGCTCGACGGGCCCGCCTGGCGCCGATTCCGGGTCGTCGTCGACCGCGAGCCAGGCGCGTTCGAGGCCATCGTCCGGGCCGTCGACGGCACCGGCACCATCCAGCCCGCGACCGAATCGAGTCCGCATCCCGACGGGGCGACGGGCTGGCACCGGGTGAGTCTGGAGCTGTGAACGACGGAACCGACCCGGGGCCGTCCGAGCAGCCTCGTCGCCGACGCGTTCTCGGCGCCGTCGCGGGACTGCTTGGGCTCGCTGGCTGTTCCGGATCCGACCCGTCGACCCCCACCGGCGGTGGGTCCGGTGACGGGACCGATACAGCCTCGGGTGCTGGCTCGACGTCCGGCACTGAACCGCCGGAGCGGCCACCTGTCGAGCCGACGCCCGGAACCGCCCACCGCACGTTTCAGCGGAACCCGGGCCGAACCGGCCACGCCCCGGACGGCGCCGCGCCGGACGACCCCGCAGGGGGCTGGCGGGTGCAGGTCGATGGCGCCGTACACTCCTCCCCGGCGGTCGTCGATGGCGCTGTCTACGTCGTGAGCCTCGATGGCTACTGCTACGCGTTCGACCACCGGACCGGCGAGCGACGCTGGCGGGTCGAGACCGGCGGTGGGTACTCCTCGCCAACCGTCGTCGACGGTGTCGTCTACGTTGGGAGCGGGAACAGCGGCGTCTTCGCCCTGGACGCGGAAACCGGGGACCAGCGCTGGTACACCGCGACCGGTGGGCAAGTTCATTCCTCGCCCGCGGTGCTGGACGAGGCGGTCTACGTCGGGAGTTTCGACAGCGGGCTCCACGCGCTCGACCGCGCAACCGGCGAGCGTCGCTGGCGATTCGAGACGGACAACATCATCACGGGGAGTCCGGCGGTGGCCGACGGCGCGGTACTCGTCGCCAGTCACGACGGGAACGTCTATGCGGTGGAGCGGGATATCGGCGAGGAGCGCTGGCGACGGACCACCGCACCCGGGGACACGACCAGTGAATACTCCTCCGTCACTGTGGGCGGCGACACCGCCTACATGGCCAGCATCGGCGACAAGGTGTACGCACTGGAGCTCGCGACGGGGGGGGACCGCTTCCGGGTGCGGATGCCCACGGGGATGCTGGCCTCACCCGCCGTCGCCCAGGGGACTCTCTACGTCCCCTGTCTCGACGGCTACTGCTACGCCTTTGACCGCGTGAGCGGCGAGCAACGCTGGCGGACGGAGGTCGGCCCGGCCCACTCCTCGCCCGGCGTCGCGAACGGCCGGGTGCACCTGGGGACGGCTGCTGGCGTCGTCGTTGCGCTGGAGGCCGAGACCGGCGACGTCGCGTGGCGCTACGACGCCGGCGCAGACGTCCGGTCCTCGCCCGCCCTCGCGGCCGAGAGCCTCGTCGTCGGCACCAGCGACGGGGAAATCCACGGCGTCGGCCCCGGGCTCTCCGCGAACGTTGAATCGCTCGTCGACGTGGTTCTGGACGGGGCGCCCGACGGGCTGGAGAAGTTCACGGTTCGCATCGAACTCGACGCAGGCCGGGTGGTCGAACTGGACTCCGTGCTCCTGAGTGATACGGGGTTCTGGGTGGAATCGGGCGGCATCGGCGACGAGCGTGCGACCGTCAGCGGCCTCTCGGTCGGCGACGAGGGGATTGGCGCCGACACTGTCACGCTGTTCGCGCTGGCGGCGAACGCGTCGCCCGACGCGGTAGCGCCCACGATGACCGTCGAGACACTCACGAACGGGGTCGGCGAGCCATTGGACACCGACCGGGTGCGCATGCAGGTGCGCGAGCCGGACGGGACCTGATTCCGACGGCGCCGTCACCGCTCCAGGACGCCCAGCAGGTCCGCCGTCGACGCCGCCATCACCTTCGTCGCCGTCACCAGCCGCTCGACCGGGACGGACTCGTCGGCGACGTGGGCCTGGTCGAGCGGCCCGGGGCCGTACACGACGCACTCCTCGATGCCGGCGTCGTTGACCACGAAGCGCTGGTCGTCCGAGCCGGGCGAGACGACGAACGCTGACTCGCCGAACCGGTGGCGTATCTCCTCGGTGTACACCTGGCTCGTCCGGCAGTTCTCGGGGACGAGGGCGGGTTCCGCGAACATGATCTCCTT
This sequence comes from uncultured Haloferacaceae archaeon, assembly GCA_964469085.1. Taxonomy (GTDB): domain Archaea; phylum Halobacteriota; class Halobacteria; order Halobacteriales; family Haloferacaceae; genus Halolamina. Next base: position 926 of record CAYXXM010000166.1, on the reverse strand, counting down.
GTACTCGAGCGCCGCGGCAGGATGGTCGGCCTCCGTCGCGGCCATCAGCTCCCGAATCTCCTGGCGGGCCCCCTCGACGGACTCCTCGGGCACGAGCACTCGGTAGAACGTCGCCGTCGCGCGGTCCGGCACCACGTTCTCGGAGTAGCCCGCGTCGAGCATCGTCGTCGAGATGTCCGCCCGGCGGGAGGATTCCGGCGTGACCGGTTCGTCGGTGGTCCGCTCGTGCAGTTCATCGCGGTACTGTTCGACCCGGCCAAGGAACGACGCGAGCACCGAGGCGGCGTTGACGCCGTCCTGGGCCATCGAGGCGTGGGCGTTCGCGCCGCTGGCGGTCACCCGGAACTTCAGCACGCCGCGGTGGCCCAGACAGACCCGGGACCCGTCGAAGCACTCGGTGTAGACGCAGTAATCAGTGTTGGCCGGCGAGATGTGCCCTTCCGAAACGAGGTAGCCCAGGCCGGTGAACCCGCCCGTCTCCTCGTCCACAGTCATGCTCTGGGAGAGCGAGCCGGCGACGGCGTCGCCGGCCTCGCCGCCACCGTCAAACTCCAGGCCGGCGGCCTCCAGCGCGTCGCCCGCAAACAGGCTCGCGGCGACGCCGGACTTCATGTCGCTCGCGCCGCGGCCGAACAGCCGCGCTTCGCCGTCTTCCGCCGCCACGACAGCGTCGAAGGGGTCTCTGGTCCAGTCCTCGCCGGCCGGCACCACGTCGAAATGCCCGGTGAAGTGAATGTGTGGCCCCGAAGCAGCCCTGGCAGCGTCCGGGTCCGTCGCATCGACGCCGTCGAGGCTCCCCTTCCGGCCGACGACGTTCACCCGCTCGTGCTCGGTCCGGTCGGGGTAGTGCTCGGTTACCACGTCCTCGGGCACCTCGACGAACTCGACGTCGTAGCCGCGGTCCGCCAGCGCCTCGCCGAGGAACG
>CAYXXM010000165.1:0-5147 GCA_964469085.1 uncultured Haloferacaceae archaeon | reverse complement strand
CGTCGGCGGTGGCCTTGCGCTCCTCGGTGACCTCGCCGTCGTCCTCGATGGTGGTAATCGGTCGGGACTGGAGCATGTAGATTTCCCCGTCGTGCGGCTCCGCCGCACTGCCAGAGTCGTCCGCCGGCGACTCCGTGTCGACGATGGCCCACTCCACGTCTTGTGGGGTCTCGTAGTGGTCCTCGACGCGCTCACCGAGTTCGACCAGCTCCGCGATCTCCGCGTCCGAGAGCACCCGCTCCTCCCGTCGGTCATCGTCGACGTCGACCTCGATGGTCTCGCCGCTCCCCTCGTCTTTGACCATCTTGACCTTCTTGTCGGCGACGGTCACCTCGTCGACCGCCTCGGCGCCCCGGTCGTAGACGTAGTTGTCCGGTGAGACGGTGCCCGAGACGACCGCTTCGCCCAGCCCCCACGCGGCCTCGAGGATGAGCCGGTCCTCGCCCGTCGAGGGGTGGGAGGTGAACATGACGCCGGATTTCTCGGCGTCGACCATCTCCTGGATGACGACCGCGATATCGACCGCGTCGTGGGGGAACTCCTTGCGCTCGCGGTAGAAGATGGCGCGCTGGGAGAACAGCGAGGCCCAGCACTCCTTCACCCGGTCGATGAGTTCCGCCTCCTGCACGTTGAGGAACGTCTCCTGCTGGCCCGCAAAGGAGGCGTCCGGGAGGTCCTCGGCGGTCGCCGAGGAGCGCACCGCGACGAACGCCTCGCCGTCGCCGAGATCCTGGTAGCCAGAGACGATTTCCTCGCGGACCGACTCGGGCAGCGGGGTGCCGAGTATCAGCTCGTGGGCCGTCTCGGAGGCCGCCTGCAGCGCGGCGGAGTCCTCCGGGTCCACGTCCATCGCGGCGAACAGTTCCTCGTCGATGCCGGCCTCCTCGATGAAGGCTCGATACGTTTCCGCCGTGACGACGAAGCCCGGCGGCACGGGGAGGCCCGCCTCGGTCAGTTCGCCGAGCGAGGCCCCTTTCCCGCCGACCGTCTCCAGGTCCGCGGCGCGGACGTCGTCGAGCCAGAGTACTCCCATCGTGTGTTGATGTCGGGCAGAATCTAAAGAAGGTTCCGAACGGCGGAGTCGAGCGCCTCGTCTCAATGGGCCGCTGCTCGAAAACGGCGCCGTATGCTTCCGGGACGGCGCCTACTCGAAGACGGCACCGTATGCTACCGGGTCGGTGCCGACTCGGAGACGGCGCCGTATGCTACCGGGTCGGTGCCGACTCGAAGACGGCGCCGAATGCTACCGGGTCGGCGCCTACTCGAAGACTGCGTCGAACGCCGCCGCGCCCAGCGGGTCGAACGTGCCCGCAGCGAGGTTCTCCCGGACGTGCTCGGGGTGGCCCATGCCGACGAGCGCGGCGGTCACCGCCGGCGCCGAGCGGGTGAAGTTGATGGCGCGCTGGACCGACGTATCCCCCGCCAGTTCCCCGTCGATGTCGGGCGGAAGCCCCTCGACGAGGTCGCCCTGCAGGATGCTCGCACTGGCGAACACCGAGAGCCCCTCCCGCTCGGCGAACGAGAGTGCGCTGCATCGCGCTCCCGTTTCGGGATCCTCGTGGTGGGCGGCGGTGAACGCGTCGGCCATGTGGACGTTGAACGGGAGTTGGAGTGCGGCCAGCCCGTGGTTCTCGGGCTTCTTGCCCACCGCGTCGGCGGCGGCCCTCGCGCGCGCCAGCACCGCCGACAGCGCGAGATGGGACTCGTGACCCGGCGGCACCCGGAACGCGTCCCAGCTCGCGACGCCGTAGCGGCCGATTTTGCCGTCGTCGATGGCTCGCTCCAGCGCTTCGAAGGCGGCCTGAAGCTGGTCGTACACCGCCTCGCGGCTCCGGACCGAAAGCTGGGTCTCCGGGTTGTGGACGTAGTAACAGTCGACCTTCTGCACGCCCAGCGCGGCCCGCGAGCGGTCGAGCATCGTCTCGAGGAACCCGGGCGCGATGCAGTGACTCCCGTTGGCCAGCGTCTGTGACTCGACCAGCCCGGTGTCGACGAACTCCCGGCGTACATAGCCTGCCGGGTCGTCCGGTCGATGCCCGTCGAACGGCAGGAAGCCACCCTTTGTCGCGAGGACGACGGTTTCGCGGTCCACCTCAGCCGCGTCGAGCGCGTCGCCGACGACGCGTTCCGAGCGGCCACAGCGGTAGTTCACGGCCGTATCGACGAGGTTGCAGCCGTGTTCCAGCGCCGTCAGGATGGCCTCGCGGTAGCGCTGGTCCACGGCGTCGGTCGGTTCGCCGAGATATGTGCCAACGCCGATTGATGAAACCACGCCGGGGCCGAACCGGCGGAAGTAGGTGCGGCCGTACCGGTCGCCGTACCGGTCGCGATAGCCCCAGGTGGCGTCGTGCGTGGCCATGTAGGTCGGGAAGGCGGCGACGGGAGAAAGGGCTGCTGTTTGGGTGGTGGGGGGCGGCGCGAGAGAGGGCTGCTGTTTGGGTGGAGATGGCGGCGTCGCACCCAGGACTGCTGCTCGTGGGTGGATTCGCTACTGGTCGCGCTCGCCGGCCTGGCAACGCCACAGGTTCCCTTCGTGCCAGTTGAAGGCCTACAGGTCGCCCTCGAGGCTGTCGAAGATGACCTCGGCCAGGTCGTCTCTGGGGAACGGCCCGTCCTCCCGCGACTCGATTTTCCCGCCGCCCATGCGGGCGTGCCCGCCGGCACTGGCGTCGCGGATGTCCTCGACGGCGTGGCTCAGCGCCCGGCCCATGTGGACCCGGTCGTCCCGGGAACGCCCCGAGAGGTGGATCGACCCCGAGTCCTCCTTCTCGCCGAGGACGACGACCGCCGTGATTCCCTCCAGGGTGATGAGTTCCTCGGCGGCCTGCGGGATGGCGTCGATGTTCGAGAGCGTCCCGACGTCGCTGACGGCGAACGAGCCGCTGACCTCCCGCCCGGCGATGGCGCGGGCCTTTACCTCCAGCGTCTCGGCGCTGACCTGCGGGTTGGCGATCCGGTCGAGCAGGTCCTCGTCGACGCCGGAATAGAGGAACGACGCGGCCTCGAAATCCGCTGCCGTCGCCCCGCTCGTCAGCCGGTGCGTGTCGGCGAGGATGCCGTAGAGCAGGCCCGTACACTCCCGCGAGGGGAGCGTGAACGTCGCGTCGATTTCGCTCTCGTGGACGTCCGGCGGGACGGGCCTGCCGGCGACGTCCTCGAAGTACTCCGTGACGATACTGGCCGTCGCACCGTAGTCGGTCCGCACGTCGGTGAACTCCTCGCCCGTACCCTCGCCCGGGTGGTGGTCGACGACGGCAAAGGGGAGGATGCCCGACGCGCCCTCGAACCCGCGCGGCTGGTTGTGGTCGACCAGGATGACCGCCTCGGCGGCGAGTTCCGAGACGTGTTCGATGCGCTCGAGGTCCAGGTCGAGCACGGTACGGAACGCCCGGTTCTCCTGGTGACGGATCTCGCCGGAGAACTGCAGCGTCGGCTCACACCCAACCTCTTCGGCGAGGCGGGCGACGCCGATGGCCGCCGCCATCGAGTCAGGGTCCGGGTTCGGATGCATCAGCACCGCCACCCGGTCGCGGTCCGTGAGTGCTTCCTTGAACCGGACGCCGGCGGGGCGTCGGTAGCGAAGGAGGGCAAGCAGGGAGAGGACGACGAGAACCAGGGCGGCGGCTCCATAGAGTGCCAGTCGGGGATTGGCGCGGACGAGTTGTTCGACCTGGTTGACCCTGTCCGCGTACCCAGGGTGCCACATACTCCTACCTGTCCGCCTGATACGGGAAGTAGTTTCGCCATTAAGGGGCTGGAGCGGATTTCGGCCGCTCTCCGGGGTGAGCCCTGCCGATTGCCGGGTCTTCCCACGCGCTGCCCAATCGCTCCGAGCAGCGTCACCGCTCTCGCAGCTCGACGGAACTCGGCAGCGCGCCGAACGGTGTCTTTGACGGGGCCGTCAGCAGGCTGAACTGCCGAACCGCCTTTGTCCGTTCCGCCCCAATCCCGGGCTATGGAGTTCGAGGCGGCCCGCGACCAGATGGTCGAGCGGCTTCTGAGCCGGGGGTATATCCATCGCGACGCGACGGCCGACGCGCTCCGGGCGGTCCCCCGTCACGAGTTCGTCCCTCCGAAGAAACACGACGTCGCGTACCACGACCGACCGCTCCCCATCGGCGAGGGCCAGACCATCTCGGCACCGCACATGGTCGCCACGATGATGGACAAACTGGCCCTCTCGCCCGGCGAGGAGGTGCTCGAAATCGGCACCGGCTGTGGCTATCACGCCGCGGTCACGGCGGAAATCGTCGGGGCAGGGAACGTCTACTCCGTGGAGTACGTCGCGGAGCTGGCCGAATCCGCCCGCGAGCGGTTCGACCGACTCGGCTACGAGATTGCGGTACGCACCGGCGACGGCCACGAGGGCTGGCCCGAGCACGCGCCCTTCGAGGCTGCCTACCTCACCTGCGCGGCCGAGCAGGTGCCGCCCGCGCTCGTCGAGCAGGTCCGGACCGGCGGGCAGATTCTCGCCCCCATCGGCGACATCCGGCAGCAACTGGTGCGGCTCACGGTCACGTCGGAGGGGACGACCCGCGAGACGTTCGGCGGGGTCCGGTTCGTCCCGATGCAGGGGTAGCTCCGAGCGCCAGGAGCGATAGCTCCAACCGCCAGGAGCACCCGACGGCGGACTGACCCTCGTGGCTTCCCCCGGATGGGCGCACCGCGAGTTTCAAATGCTCGGCCCGTCGTGTTGGAGATATGGACCACGAGGTGCTCCGGGACGACATGGTCGACGGGCTGGAACACGCCCTCGGCCGGCCGCTCCCCGGCCCGCTCGGGGTGGCGATGCGGGCGGTCCCCCGCCGAGAGTTTGTGGAGCGCCCGTACGATAACCGCCCCCGCCGGGTCGACGACACGGTCGCACTCGCACCCGAGACGGTCGCACGGCTACTGACCGCACTCGACCCGCGTCCGGACGACGACCAGGAGGCGCTGGTCGTCGGCGCCGGCGTCGGCTACACCGCCGCGGTCCTCGCGGAGATTCTCGGCGGGCATCGCGTCCACGCCGTCGATATCTCCCGCTCGATGGTCTACCGGGCCCGGGAGAACCTCGCGGCGGCCGACTACGGTGAGGTGCTCGTCGACCGCCTCGAGGGGTCGAATGGCCTGCCCGAGTACGCCCCGTTCGACCGGATTCTCGTCGA
>CAYXXM010000164.1:0-5201 GCA_964469085.1 uncultured Haloferacaceae archaeon | reverse complement strand
CGCTGAAACGCCGGCGTCGGTTCGCCCGGCAGCCGCGTACCCCGGCGGTGTCTCGTCCGTGCCGTCGACGACGCCACCCCTGGCGAGCGCCGAGAGCAGCGTCCCTTCCACGGTCGAAACCTCTGGCTGGCGCTGGTAGCCGTGGAACACCCGGCCGTCGTAGGCGAGCCTGAATGCTCGCATCTACTCGAGGGGAACGGTCAGCACCGGGACGGACGCGGTTCGGACCACTTTCTCGGCGACGCTGCCCAGCAGCGCGTGGTCCAGCCCCTCGCGGCCGTGGGTCGCCATCACGACGACGTCCACGCCGTCCACAGAGTCGCGTTCACCCTCCGCGTACTGCGTGATGACGGTGTGGGGCGACCCGTGACCGACTCGCCGCTCGACGTCGACGCCGCGGGACCGCGCGCGCTCGGCCACCGCATCGACGGTCCCCTCGGCGGCCTCCTCCAGGGCCTCGTGGACCCGGCCGATCTCGGGGGTCATCGGGTCGTACACGGTCGGGTCGACGACGCTCAGCAGGTGCAGCGTCGCGTCGTACTGCGCTGCGAGGGAGAGCGCCCGCTCCACGGCCGGGTTCTCCTCGACTTCGCCACGTGCGACTGGCAACAGCACGTCATCGTACATGGGTTCGCCTGCGCCCGGGCGGCGGAAAACGGTGCTGGCTTCGAGCGGCGTGACGCGTCGTTCGCTGCCCGCACGCGACTCACCGCCCCGACGTTCAAGTAGGAGAACGGGACCACACCCGGTATCGTCTGACCAACGACGTGCAGCGGCCGAGGCCGGAGCGTGGCGCACCCTGCACGCGACGAGCGCGCCGCCTGTTCGCCATACTGGACCCCAGCGATGCGAAACCGGACCGATCAGCTATGCGAAATCGGCCAAACCGGCGACCCGAAACCGGACCAACCGGCGACGCAAAATCGGACCGACCAGCTACGCGTAGTCCTCGAACTGGGGCTGGTCGCGGTCGCCAGGGAACTCGTCGACAGGGGCGGTGGTCTGGTCCCCGCTCGCCATCTCCTTGACGGTCACGTCGTCGTTCTCGAGGTCCTGCTCGCCGACGATGACGACCGTCTCGGCGTTGATGGAGTCGGCGTACCCCATCTGACTGCCGAAGCTCCGCCCCGAGACGTCGGTCTCGACGACGTTGCCGCCCGCCCGTAGCTCCCGGGCGATGCGGGCAGCGACGTCGCGGGTCTCCCCCACGGTGAGCACGTAGTAATCAGTCGAGACGGACTCCTCGGGAAGGACGCCAGCGGCCTCGAGCAGCAGCGGCAGCGTCGAGTTCATCACGCCCGGCGCGACCCCGACGGCCGGGGTGGGCTGGCCGCCGAAGGACTCGATGAGGTCGTCGTAGCGGCCGCCGCCGAAGATGGCCCGCGAGACGCGGTCCTGGGTGTCGAAACACTCGAAGACGACGCCGGTGTAGTAGTCGAGCCCTCGGGCCGTCCGCAGCGAGACGCGGCAGTGCTCGCGCACGCCGAAGTCCTCGGCCGCGGCAAGCACCGCCTGCAGGTTCTCGACTGCCGCGGTGAGGTCCTCCCTGTCCGTCTCCTCGAGCAGCGCGTCGAGGTCATCGTTTCCCGCGCTGAGCAGGGCGTCGAACGCCTCGGCATCCTCGACGGTGAGACCCGCCTCGTTGAGGAGGCCGAGATACTCGGCGCGGTCGACCTTTTCGCTCTTGTCGACTGCGCGAATAGCTGCGGCCACGTCGACGGCCTCGTCGAACGAGCGCAGGAGTTCACCGAGGATGTCCCGGTGGGAGACGCGGAACTCGAACTCCGACCCGGGTAGCCCCAGCTCCGTCAGCATGTCGCCGGCGAACGCCAAAATCTCGGCGTCTGCCTCGGGCTCACTCGAGCCGAAGATGTCGACGTTGGTCTGGTAGAACTCCCGGAATCGACCCTGCTGGACCTGCTCGTAGCGCCAGAACGGCCGCGTGGACAGCCACTTGATTGGCTTCGAAAGCGCCTGTTGCTTCGCGACGACCATCCGCGCGACAGTCGGTGTCAGTTCGGGGGTGAGCGCAACCTCCCGGCCTCCCTTGTCGGTGAACGTGTAGAGCTCCTCGACGATCTCCTCGCCGGATTTGTCGACGTACATCCCCACGTCCTCCATCGCCGGGGTGGCGATTTCCCGGAAGCCGTACCGGCGGGCGACCCGCTCCACGGCGTCGATGACCTCCCGGCGGGCGGCCATCTCGCCGGGGTAGAAGTCCTTGAACCCCTTGAGGCGATCATACATGGCCCGACGTTCCGCCCGCCGGCGCTTCAATCCTGCCTTCCTCAGGCGCGACCGCGGACGATAGTCTGGTCGTGCTCGGGAAACACGGAGCGAACCGCTTCCTCGCCGTGGTCAGTCCGGATGAGTTCCCGCAGTTCCCCTTCGTAGTCGGCTCGCGGAATCTCCTCGCTGGGGCCGGTCTCGACGTCCAGTTCGCGCTCGGTCAGTCGGTCGACGGCGCTGCGGCCGAACCCCGATAGCGGCGCGAGGTAGTCGACGCCGTGCCGGTCTTCCAGGCTCTGTGCAGTCGCCCGCGAAACAGTGGGCACCCGGTCGTCCCGCCGCGTCCCGTCAGCGATGGCGACGACGTCCCGTCCGGCGACGACTTCCAGTGCGTGTTCGTGGACGCGCTGGATGCCGTTCCGCGGGTAGCCGTCCTCCAGCATCAGTTCGACGGCCTCCGTGGCGACAGCTCGCTCCATCTCGACGGTATCGAACGGGAATCCAAGCGCCTCAGCCGCGCGGCGACCGTGCTCGAAATCCTCTGTCAGGCCGAAATGGGCCGTGACGAGCTCCACGTCGTAGAACGAATCCAGCATCAGCGCCGCAAGCGAGGAGTCCTTCCCGCCGCTGTAGAGGAGGGCCAGCTCCATCAGCGCCGCCGGATGTCGAAGCTCTTCTCCTCGGGTTTCATCTCCCGGAGGATTTTCTTCATCTGGTCCTCGTCGATGCGCCCCTGGACCCGGCCGCTCTGGGCCAGTGCGGTCACCTGCCGCTTGACCTTCTTGGCGAACTCCGGCTTGCTCATCTCGACGGCGTTGAGCCGCTGGCGCGCGTCGTCGGTGAGATGCTGTTTGAGCAGCGCGTCCTGCTGGGCCTCCTGTTGCTGCTTGGCGGCCTCCTGGCTCTCACCGCCGCCCTGCTCCTGCAGCTGTTCGAGTTTCTCCTGCCGGAGTTCTTCCAGTCGCTCCTCGTCGGAGTTTCCGCTCATGGATACCGGTAGCCGCTCTCGCAGGAAAACGATTTCGGAGGCTCAGGCGTACTTCTCGAGCTCGGGCCGGTCGAGCGCTTCGAGCGTCTCGCCCGCGACGGTGTCGAGGAACCCACGCCCCTCGTCGGTCAGTCGGCGGCCTTCGCCTTTCGCCGTCTCGACGAGGTCCGCCTCCTCGAGTTGCTGGAGCGCGGTTCTGATGATGTTCCGCGACCCGTCGGTGTGCACGGTGTCGGAGACGCGGTACCGGGTGGTCCCGCTCTTTGCGCCGCCGTACTCGGTCGAGAGCCGTTCGACACCGACGGGGCCACGAATCGCGACCTTCCGGAGCAGGCTCGCCGCCCGGACGTACCAGAAGTCGTCCTGCTGAGGCGGGAGTTCGCGGTCCACGCTGCTCTTGGTGAACTCCACCCACTCGGGTTCCTCGATGCGGTCTTCGAGCTCCGCGGCGACGGCCTCGATGAGGTCCTCCGCCGGGACGTCGTAGAGGGTTGCCATGGCGAAAAATTCTCGCCTAGACTGTTTAAACCCATCGTATCGGCCTCTCCGCCCTGTCCTGGATGTAGACAGCTCAGCTGCGGATATCGGCGCCGACGGTCCCCATCACGACACCGCCGAGGAGGACCGGCACCCAGTACACGACGCCGCGGTAGATCACCACCGCCGCGAGTGCCACCGATTTGGTAACGCCGGGCAGCGGCGCCGCGATCAGCAGGAACACCAGCACGGACTCGATTCCGCCAGCGCCACCCGGCAGCGGCGTCACCCCCGCGATAGCCCCCATCGGGACGACGAACATGACGATGGAGAGCGCCACCGAGACGCCGATGGCCTCGAACGCGAACCAGAGCGCCGCCATCTGGAACAGCCATCCCACCGCCGAGAACCCGAGCGCGAACGCCAGCCCCCGCGGATTGGCGGCCACCCGCTCGATCGCCTCGAAGAAGTGGTCGACGCGCCGCTCGATGGCGTCGCGGCCGGGTTCCGAAACCACGGGAAGACGCCGCCCGAGCGATTCACCGACCCGGTGGAACACCCCGACAGCAGCGGCCTCGACCCGCTTCCGCTCGCGCCAGAGCACGAGACCGACGACCGGGACGACGAGGGCGAGGAGAACAACCCCGCCCAGCGCGATCTGGAGGTCCTGGCCGAACGTCACCCCGGTCGCGAAGTACGCGGCGCCGATGAGGGCGAGAGTGATGGAGGGGACGAAGTTGAGCGTGTCAACGCTGGCGATCGCCGCCAGCCCCGTTCCGTACTCCGTATCGGTGGTCTGGGAGATGAGCAGCGCCGTCACCGGCTCGCCGCCGGCCTGGCCGAACGGGGTGATGTTGTTGTTGAACATCGCGCCGGAGAACACCAGGAACGTCTGGATGCGGGAAACCTGCTCGCCGAGGACGCTCAGCACGGTCCGCAGCGCCAGCCCCCAGGCGAACAACCAGCCGATAGCGGCGGCGATGACGAGCCCGACAGTCCCCGGGTCGGCCCGGGAAAGCTGCTCGAGGAGGTCGCCGACGCCGACGAGATAGAGTAACACCGCGAGCACCCCGATGGCGCCGCCGAAGCCGACGAGGGTCGTCTTCAGCTGGTCGGTGCCCATACCCGGACCGAACTCCCGGGATGTGTTTCAAGCCTCCGATGGCCGTTGTCGGGCCTCCTCGCCGTCTGCGGTGGCGCGGACGGCCGCCATTTTTACGCTGGGCGGCGAGAGCGACCCCATGGACGAGCAACGCGCGCTCCGGTCGCTCGCGGCGACGCTGCCGGCGGCCGGCGACGACGCCGCCGTCGTCGACGGGCTGGTGGTCACCACCGACATGCTGCACGAGCGAGCGGATTTCCCGGCGGGGACGACGCGCTACACCGCCGGCTGGCGAGCGGTCGGTGCCTCGCTCTCGGATCTTGCGGCGATGGGTGCCGAGGCGACCTGCGCCGTCGCCGTCTACGCCGCGCCGTCGTTCGAGGAGGCCGACCTCGAGGCGTTCGT
>CAYXXM010000163.1:0-5209 GCA_964469085.1 uncultured Haloferacaceae archaeon | reverse complement strand
CGACGCGGGTCACCTCGTCGTCGACCAGCCAGAGCACGTCGAGCGGGAACGGGACGAACAGCATGTGAATCGGGCGGGCCCGGGCCGATTCGAACGGAAAGACGAGAGCGTAGCCGTCCGGTATCGACCGGTGGAACATCAGCCCGCGCGCTTTGGCGAGCAGGCCAGTCGCACGTTCGGCGTCGCTGGCGAGCACGCGCGCCTCGCCGTCGTCGCGGTGAACGACTCGCACAGCGGGTCCACCGCCCTGTGGCCCCTAAGCGTTCCCCCTCGGCGACGGCGGCGGTCCAGGGTGGGGCGCGAGCCAAGCGTTCAAGGCGGATGACGACCCAGTCCGGGCATGGAGGAGACGCCAGATGGGACCCCCGTCGGGGTCGACGACCCCTACGAGGTGGCGGGGGCATGTGACCACCTGACCAGCGACGGCCGCTGTCGCTACGCGCTGGACCACACGGGCAGCGACACGCAGTTCGCCGCCGAACGGCGGGCGGACAGCTACGACTGTCTCGTCGGCGAGGACCCGGGGGTGGCAGAGGCCGACCCCGCGGAATCGGTCTCGTGGGACCAGTGCCGCTACTACCGGTCGACGACGGACGCCAAGGAGTGCGTCCGCTGCGGCCTCGAGGAGGTTCGGCTGGCCCACGTATCGACTCGGCCGCTCGTCGAGGAACACCACCTCTCGTACGCCGGGGATGAAGGCGGGGAGCCGTCCCACGAGATCACGGTGGGGCTCTGTCGCTGGTGTCACACCAAGGTCCACCGCTCGTTCGCGCGCATCACCGACGACGCCAGCCCGGACCCCGAGGCTATCGCCGCCCGCGAACAGCGGGTCGGCACGGAGATGGCGGAGTTCGAGTTCCAGTCCGCCAGCGAGCGCCGGGAGGAGTGACGGCGGCGAAAGCGGCTTGCGGGTGGCCGACTACTGGCCTGTATGACCGAACCGAGTCGTCTCGGCCACGTTCACCTGAAAGTCCGGGACCTCGAGCGCGCCGTGGCGTTCTATCGCGACGTGCTGGGCCTCGAGGTGACGGAACGTTTCGGCAGCTTCGTCTTCCTCTCGCTTGGCGAGGCCCATCACGACCTCGCGTTACAGAGCATCGGGGGCGAGGATTCCGCTGGCACCGGAGAGCAGGAGCCAGGCCTCTACCACGCGGCGTGGGAGGTCGACGACGCCGACGCCCTGCGACGGGCCTCCGAGCGCCTGAGCGAGCGCGGCGTCGACGTCTCGCCGGTGGACCACGGCATCAGCAAGGCCCTCTACTTCGACGACCCCGACGGCAACGGCGTCGAAATCTACCTCGACATGCGCGCGGAACGCGACCTCGAGACCTGGGACGGCCGCAACGAACAGTTCGACCCGGCGGCCCGCTAACTGCACGGACGTGCGGATTCAGCCGGGTTCCGAGTGGCTTTTGGGCGCGGTCGACCAATCCCTCCACATGACCCGCATCGTCGTCATCGACAACCACGGCCAGTTCACCCACCTGGAGCAGCGGACGCTCCGTGACCTGGGCGTGGAGACGGAGATTCTCGACAACGACACCGACCCCGACGAGATCGACGCCGACGGCCTCGTGCTCTCGGGCGGTCCGGACATGGACCGCGTGGGCCGCTGTGCCGACTATCTCGACCTCGACCTGCCCGTCTTCGGTATCTGTCTCGGGATGCAGTTCCTCGCCGAGGAACTCGACGGCTCGACCCGGAGCGGCGACTACGGCGGCTACGCCGACGTGGACGTCGAGATTCTCGACGACGAGGACCCGCTCCTCGGCGCTATCGCGCCGGAAACCCGCGTCTGGGCCAGCCACGCCGATGAGGTCGACGAGCTACCCGAGGGGTTCGAGCGCACCGCCCGCAGCGACGTCTGCGACGTCGAGGCCATGAGCAACCGGGAGGCGGGGCTGTACGGCGTGCAGTGGCATCCCGAGGTCGCTCACACCGAAGAGGGCGAGGCCGTGTTCGAGAGCTTTCTCGACATCTGTGAGGAGTGGTAGGCGCCTCTGGCGACGGGTTGTAGATGCCACCGTCGAGGAGTTGTAGGCGCCTCTGGCCACGAGTTGTAGATGCCACCGGTGAGGAGTGGCAGGCGCCTCCGGCGACGGGTTGTAGATGCCACCGGCGAGGAGTGGCAGGCACCTCCGGCGGGGAGTTGTCGGGGGAGAAACGCGCGAGGCCTGACCGCCGGAGGCGTGGGGCTGACGCCGAGACCGCGTGCCGACACCGCTGCCGAGTAGCCGGGTTTTTAACGGTGTCCGACCTGTATCATGAACCGATGACGACCTCTCAGAGCAATCTCGCGGAGCTCTCGAAGTTCGTCTTCCGCGCGCCGAACTGGTACACCAGCCTCGCGTTCGCGCTGCTGGTTGCCGCCGTGGCGGGAATCGGCGCCTTCGACAGCGGTCAGGCCGATGCGGTGTTCCGCGGCATCCTGTTCGTCGGTCAGGACGCCTGGGAGGGGGTGTTCTTCATCGGGATTCCGACGGTCATCGCCGGCTTCGCCACGCCCTGGGTCGACCGGTTCACCGGCGGCCGTCTCACCTACAACCGTGCCTCGCTGCTCGCGCTGATCTGTGAACTGCTCATCGTCGCCGTCCTGAGCGTTGCCGGCCTGCTGGCATATCTGCTTCCACGGCTCGACCAGACGTTCGTCTTCGACGCGCTGATGGTCGCACTGGCCTCCGTGTTCGCGTTGCGGCTTCTGGTCGTGCTCGCGGTGTCGCGCTCCTCGCTCCCCCTGGCGATTCTGCCCGCGAGCATCCAGACCGCCGCCGCGGCCGCGCTGCTGTTCATCTACAGCGGCACGATCCGCTACATGGCCGAGGGCGGCTCACCCCTCCGGGCGTACCTGACGCCGTACCTCAACGAGACCGCCGCCGATGCCCCGGGCGTGCTGAGTTTCGTCTCGCCGACCCAGTTCGCCCTGCTGGCCGTGCTCTGTGTGCTCTATGCCGCCGCAGTCTACATTTTTCTCGTCGCCATCGACCGTCCGTGGCGCCGCTCGATGGGCGTCTCCATGCTGGATTTCCTCCGAGGGTTCATCGGTCACGTCGCCGAGAACTCCGACGAGCTGGAGGATTTCTTCGAACAGATCGGCGAGGACGCCGTTGTGCCGGTCACCGTCCTGGCGTTCCGCACCCTCGACGCCGGGACCGAGAAAGCCCGCTTCGTGCTCCCGATGATCCACCCCGGGCCGATGGGGGAGATCGGTGGCGGCAACCTCCCCAAACGGGTGGCCCAGACCGCCGAGGGCGTCGCGTTCCCACCGCACGCCACCGCCGGCCACGACTTCAACCTCGTCACCGAGGGCGAGGTCGAGCGACTCATCGACGCCGCTGACCGTGCCCACCAGCGAATCGACTACAGCACCGACGCGACCGAGAGCGTCCGTCTCCGCTCGGGCGACGCGACGATGCTCGGCCAGTCCTTCGGTGGCGACGGGCTGCTCGTCAACACGTTCGCGCCGGAGTTCGCCGACGACGTGGAGTACGGCGTCGGCCTCGCGGCGACCAACGAGGCCCGGACCCACGGACTGGAGGACGTCCTGCTGGTCGACGCACACAACTGCAACAACGGACTCGCGGGGCCGGACCTGGGCCACGTCACACCCGGCAGCGCCCGGTCGTTCGACATGATTCAGGCCGCCGGTCTCACCGGTGAGAGCCTCGCAGGCACCCCCGAGGGGGCGCTCTCGCTTGGCGTCGCCTGGGCCGAAACCGACTGGGAGCCCATCGAGGGTATCGGCCCGCTGGGCATCCGTGCCGCCGTTACCGAGGTCCACGGGCAGGAAACGGCGTACGTGCTGGTCGACGGCAACAACATGGAACCGTGGCTGCGCGACCGGACGGTCGACGCCCTGGCCGACGCCGGACTGGACGCGGCGGAGGTGATGACCACCGACACCCACGTCGTCAACACGGTCGAGGCGGACAATCAGGTCGGCGACGCCATCGACAGCAGCGAGTTCATCGAGACGGTGCTCGGCCTCGTTGACGACGCCCGAGACGACGCCGAACCGGTCGAGGCGGGGATGGCCACCGAGCGCGCCGAAGTCACCGTGTTCGGCAACGACCGGACGGAGTCGCTTGCCTCCCACGCCAACGCGGTGGTCTCGGTGGGGGGTGCGTTCGCCGCCGCGGTGATTGTCGCGGTGACAGCCATCAGCGTCCTCCTGTTTCTGGTGACGTAGCTGCCGGTTCCGGCTCCTCGTGAGCTCGCTGCCCCGCATCGTCGGTGGCCTCACTGCCCCGATTGTCAGTGGGCTCAGCAGCCACTCGCCGGAATCGGCCAAAAAAGAACCGCGGGAACGGAACCGCCCTCAGGCAAAGAGTTCGTCCACCGCGTCCTGGGCCGCGAGCGCCGCCTCGTCGGCGACTTCCTCGGCGTCAGGTTCGGCGTCCGCGGGCGGGTTAATGTAGACGTCCACGTCGAGGACGCCATCCTCGAACGTGACGGTGATGTCGAGGTCTGTCAACTCGGACTGCTTGTAGCGGTCCAGCACGACGCCCTCAGCGGCCGCGCTGGCGGTTTCGACGACCGCCGTGTCGGTCGGGTCGTCGGTCGACATCTATTCGCCGCCAGCACCGGGGCCGCCGGGACCCATCGGGCCGCCGCCACCCTGGAGCATCTGCTGCAGCTCCTCCTGAAGCTCGTCGAACTGCTCGCGGGTGCTCTCCTCGCGCTTCTGGAGCTGCTCGACGCGAACTTCGAGGCTGTCGGCCTTCTCCTCGAGGCTCTCCTCGGCGTCGTCGTAGTCGGTCTTGACCAGCAGCTCGCCGATCTCTCGGAACATCGTCGCGTCCTCGTCGATCTCCTCGAGCGCGTCGAGTGCGGTCCTGGCCTCGTTCAGCTGGGTCTCGGCCTGGCCCTTCTGGGCGGCGAGCTGCTCGGTGGTCTCCTGAAGGTCCTGTAGCTCCTCGATCTTCTCCTGGGCCTCGGGCGGTAGATTACCCTGCATACCTGAATCGAGGAGCTTCCGCGTGAAAAAGACCAGTATTTACCGACGAGAGCCCCTCCAGGAGTTCCCGCCGAGACCAAGCGACTTACCACGACCCCGGCCGACAGCCCGGCCATGCTCGAACTCGTCGCCGGCGCGCTCTGGGCGATGCTCCCGGCGTACGTTCCGAACAACGTCGCCGTCCTCGCCGGCGGCAGCCGCCCCATCGATGCCGGCCGTGAGATGAGCGGTCGGCGCATCTTGGGCGACGGCAAA
>CAYXXM010000162.1:0-5262 GCA_964469085.1 uncultured Haloferacaceae archaeon | reverse complement strand
ATCATCTCGTTGTGGTGCTCCTGGGCCTTGTCGGCCAGCTCCGTCACCTTCTGGTGGTGCTTGCTGGCTTCCGAACGGACCTCCTCGGCCTTCTCGACTTTCGCCTCGAGGTCACCGCTCTGGTCGACCTTCTCCTCGCGCTCGGCGAGCTGCTCGCGTTTCTCCTCGATCTTCTCGATGAGTTCGCGCTCGTCCTCCGCGGAGAGCACCTCGGTCTGCTGCCGGAACTCCAGATCCTCGATTTCGTCGCGGAGCTCCTCGGCGTCCTTGCCCTCGTCGAGTTCGAGGTCCTCCTTCATCTCCTCGACCTCGTCGAAGAGCTCGTTCGCCTCGGCGTTGAGCTCGTTGCGTTGCTCCTTGTGTTCCTGGACCTGCTCGTTGAGCTCGTCGCGTTTCTCTCGGTGCTCCTGTGCCTCGTCGACCTTCTCGCGGGTCTTCGCGTTCAGGTCGTCACGGCTCGAGGCCCGCTCGGACGCGAGCTGGTTCAGGTCGTTCCGTCGATCCCGGAGCTGGCCGGCGAGCTTGATGAGTTCGCCCTTCGAACCCTCCTCCAGCTTCTCGTCAGGAAGGTCGACGTTGTCTTCTGCGTTCAATGCTGCTACGTCGTACTGTTCGAGTACGTCTTCTTTCGTTACCATGCTAATCAGTCCTCTGTACCATTCGCACTCCGGATTCTGCGAACGCTGGTGATGCGGCGATCGGCCGTGGATAGAAACTCCCGATCATTCTGCGTGCGGTACACCAGCGCCGGAGGCGTTCTGGTAACTGAGTATATGGAACTTGTATATTTAAATTCTTCGGGAAGTAGCGCGTGAAAATCACTCACACACCCGTTTCAGGCCCCAAATCGTCCAATCTGGATGCTGGTTCGACCCCGGTTCGTCAAGCACTTCCTCGCCTGGGCGTAGTTCCTCGGTATGGACGACGCAAACGCCAACGCGGACAACGAGGTCGCCGCCGACGTGGACGACGAGGCCGCCGTCGACTCGGACGACGCTATGGGTGCCGACACGGACGACGAGGCCGCCGTCGAAACGGATGACGAGATCCCCGCCGGCGTGGACGAGGAGGCTGCAACCGACGGACCGTTCACTGAACGAATCAGGGCACGCGGGCATGAACACGTTACGGCCGAGCACCAGAGCACCATCGAGGTGACAACCGACGACTGGCTCACGCCCGCCGGGGACTGCATCGTCGGCATCGAGGCTGACAGAACACCCGCCGACTTCGACGAGGCCTTCGTCGACGCCTGCCAGTCGGCCGAGGCGACTATCACGGCGGAGTTTGCCGTCGACGCGGACGAAGATTCACTGACCGACACCATCGTCGGCCGGGGTGACCCCGAACTCACCTTCGCGGGCGACCGGAGCTCCGTCGGCCGAACGAGCGACCACACTGACGACCGCACCGTCTTCGTCGGCGCCGCCGGCGCGGCCGCGGACCTGGACCGCGACGTCGTCGACGCGCTGTCGAACGGCGCCCCGCTGACGCTGACGTTGACCGTCGAGCCGTAATCGGTCTCGGCCCGGAACTCGCCATCGCCGGTTTCGGCCGGTTTTTGCCGTCGACGTTCGAACCGATGGGTATGCCCCCGGACGATGGACCTGACGAGCCGGCACGGAACATCAGCGGCGGCCCCCGCGGCGGGGGCGAGCACACTGACCAGCCCAGCGAAGCTGCGGGGGAGCCGTCGACGCGCGCCGAGGCCGTCGTCGACGAACTCGGCGAGATGTACTGGCAGAAAGCCTACGGCGGTCAGGACGCCTTCGAATGTCTGGTCCGGACGATCCTGAGTCAGAACACGAGCGACACGGCGAGCCAGCCGGCCCACGACAACCTGCTGTCGAGGTATGGCGGCGAGGCGGCGGATCACGACCTGGCAGTCGCACTCGCCAACGCCGAACAGACCGAACTCGCCGAAACCATCGCCTCGGCCGGGCTCTACAACCAGAAATCCGCGACCATCATCCGTCTCGCCACCCACGTTGTCGGGGTGTACGGCGGTTCGGACGCCTTCGACGAGTTCGTCAAGTCCCACGACGCCGACGAGGTGCGGGCGCGTCTGCTGGACCTGAAAGGCGTCGGGCCGAAAACCGCCGATTGCGTCCTCCTGTTCGCCGGCGGTCGGGATGGGGTCTTCCCCGTCGACACCCACGTCCACCGCATCGCGCGGCGGATGGGGCTCGCGCCGCCGGACGCCGACCACGAGGCGGTGCGGGAGGCCATCGAGGCCGCGGTCCCGCCGGAGAAATGCGGGTTCGGCCATACCGCAATGATCCAGTTCGGCCGGGAGTACTGCACGGCCAGGAAGCCCGCCTGTCTGGAGGGGCCGGAGGCCTGCCCGCTCGTCGAGCACTGCGACCAGGTGGGTATCGACGAACTGGCCGGCGAAGCCGTCGACCCCGCCGAGGTCGTCGCCGACAACTGAGAAACGCCTCGAAGGCCACGGGCTACCCCTCGAAGGCCACTCGGTAGATTGCGTCGTGGGTCAGAATCACCGGGTGGTCCTCGGCGACGGTTCGGGCCACCGTGGCGGTCTCCCCTGCCACCGTCGTTTCCGCCGCTCGCGGGGGATTGTCCCGGGTTCTGAGCTCGTCGATCAGGTCCCGCGCTGCACTCGGGATGGTGTCGAGGCGCAGCCTGACCGGCGCGCTGTCGGCATCGACCCGCGACGCCGAGAGCACGTACCAGACCTCGGTAGCGAAGAACTCGGCGTCGGTCTGCTGGGCCTCCTTCCCACGATACGTCGCTCCGTCGTGGGAGAAGTAGCCGCCGAAGAAGCTGTTTCGCACGCACGAGCCCAATTCGGTCTCGGGGTAGACCCGCGCGTCGTCGCCGCTCTCCTGCCCGATGGCGGCGAGCGCGAACGTCCGGCGCTCCTCAGCAAGCGAGGAGACGGGCGTTACCTCGGCGCCGTCCGGCGGTGAGACCTCATCCGCGGCGCCGAGAAGCGAGTAGCGGGTTCCCCCCGCAGCGTCGAGGCTGTAGACGCCCGAGAGCTCCCCGATCCGGTTGTCGAACCGCACGCGGTCGAACGCCGGGAGCGGCGGGTCGGGGTTGTAGTTCGGTGTCTCCGCGTGGGCGCGGACGGTTTGCTCCTCCGTCGCAACCTCTCGGAGCCAACTCCGGAGCATCGACGGATAGATCGTGAGCGTGTCGTCGACATCGCGAGGCGGAATCGGCGCAATCGAGAGCGTCCCTGTCGGCGTCGGCGACGTTGTCTCAGTGTCCGAGTGGGCCGCGCTGTGGGTTGCCGTCGTCGTGTGGACATCCGTCGGGGAGTCGCTCGGCGTCCCCTCCTCGCCGGCACAGCCCGCGACGGCGGCGAGGCCGGCGGCGACGCTTGCGAGGGCGTCGCGGCGGGTGTAGTCGCGCGGAGGGCCCATGGACGACAGTTCTGCGCTTCCGGATAAATGCTTTCAGGCGGGTGTCGGGTTCGGCAGGACGGAGACCACGAACGAGCCGTTTTCGGGACAGATGAACCGTCGAGAAGTAGCCCGCGAACGAGCCGTCGGCGAGTGAGCGGCTTTTTGCATGAACGGGTTTTGCGGGGGTGTGGCCGCAGGCGGCGTCGCCGCCGAGGACATGCCCCCGCAAAAACGGTTCACTTGAACCGGAACGTCTCGAGGTTCTTCGGCGCGAACGTCCGCATGTTGAACTCGTGGTAGAGCGCGGAGGAGAAGTCCTGGACCGAACTCTCGTCGCCGTGGACACAGAGCACTTTCTCCGGGCGGGGACTCATGTTCCGGACGAAGTTCATCAGCCCCTCACGGTCGGCGTGCCCGGAGAAGCCGTCGACGGTGTTGACGCCCATCTCCAGGCTCAGCGTCGAGCTGCGGCCCGAGCGGTCCGAGCCGAAGTCCGAGACCGGAATCTCGTCCCAGCCGTTCTGGATGCGCCGGCCGAGCGTTCCCTGGGCCTGGTAGCCGACGAACGTCAACCTCGAGTCCGGGTCGCTCCCGAGGTGGCGGAGCCAGGACATGATGGGGCCGCCGGTGACCATCCCGGAGGTCGAGAGGATGATGGCCGGGCCGTCGTCGACGACCTCCTGTCGTTCGTCCTCGCCGCCGTCGATGTGGTTGAACTGCTCGGCGAGGAACGGGTTCTCGTCCTCGTGGAAGATGCGGTCCCGGAGGTCGTCGCGGAGATACTCCGGATAGGTGGTGTGGATGGCCGTCGCCTCCCAGATCATCCCGTCGAGGTGAACCGGCATCTCGGGAATCTTCCCCGAGCGCATCGCCTCCTCGATGACGAGCATGATCTCCTGGGACCGGCCGACGGCGAACGCGGGGATGAGCACCTTCCCGCCGTCGTCGTGGACCTCGGTGATGGCCTCGACGAGTTCGGCCTCCGAATCCGCCTGGTCAGTCTGGTAGTCGTTGCGGCCGCCGTAGGTCGACTCCATCACGAGTGCCTCGACGCGGGGGAAGTCGTTGACGGCCCCGTTGAACAGGCGCGTGTCCTCGTAGTGGATGTCGCCGGAGAAACAGACGTTGTAGAGCCCGTCGCCGACGTGGAAGTGACTCACCGCCGAGCCGAGGATGTGGCCGGCGTTGTGGAAGGTGAGTTTGAGGTCCGGCGCGATGTCTGTGACGTCACCGTACTCCAGCGGGATGCAGTGTTTGATCGCCTCGCGGACCTGTTCGGACTCGTACGGCGGCGTCCGCCCCTCCTTCGAGGCGACGTCGAGATAGTCGAGCGTCAGCAGCCCCATCAGGTCCCGGGTGGGTTCGGTGCAGTAGATGGGGCCGTCGTACCCGTACTTGAACAGCAGCGGGATGAGCGCCGAGTGGTCGAGGTGGGCGTGCGTGAGGACGACGGCGTCGAGGTTCTGTGCACCCGACCCGAGCGCCTCGGGCACCTGGAGATACGGCACCTCGTCCTCGGCGCCGGGTTTGTCGCCGCAGTCGACGAGAACGCGCGTCTCGGCGGTGTTGAGAATGAACGCCGCGCGACCGACCTCGCGACAGCAGCCAAGCGTGGAGACCCGAACCCACTGCTCGCGGCCCATCTCCTCGCGGTGAATCTGTCGGCCGACGCGTTCGAGAATCTCCCGGCGCTCCTGCCGTTCCTGTTTCAGGAAGTTTCGGACGTTCGAGACGGTGGAGGACTCGATCGGCGGCGTCCGCACGACTTCGGGGGTCCAGCCGACCTCCTGGGTGATTTCCCGGAGCGTGGAGCCGTGGCGGCCGATGACCATCCCGGGCTTCTCGGCCTCGATGACGACTTCGCCGGTGTCCTCGTGGAAGTCGAGTTCCG
>CAYXXM010000161.1:0-5272 GCA_964469085.1 uncultured Haloferacaceae archaeon | reverse complement strand
CAGTGACTTGCCGCTCCCGGTGGGCGCGCGCACCAGCACCACGTCGTTGCCGGCGGCGAACGCGTCACGGATGTCCCGCAGCGCTTGCTGCTGGTTGCCCCGGAGGGAAGGGGCGGGGAACGAGTCGGGGATTCGGGCGGGGTCCACTCTATTCGTAGATTCGGGCTCGGCGGAATGAATGTAGCGACTCGGCTCTGGATTGTCCGAGCCGGTGGGTACCTTGCCTCCGCCGTCTGCTCGTGCCGGCGGAATCCTTTCGCCCCCGCCGTCTGCTCGAGCCGGCGGGAGCCTTTCGCCTCCCTTTTCCCCAGACACCGATAATCGGGGGTATGGCCGAGTTCGACCCCGAGACGTTCGAGGAGGAGAAGTACCGCGAGCAGTTCACGCAGCTCCAGCGCGCCTACAAGAACGCCTTCAACGCGATGACCGACGCGTACGATTCGGACCTCATCCACGCGCTCGACCAGCAGGTGCTCAACGAGTCCGAGCCCTACTTCGAGGACGGGGCGTTCCACGTCGAACTCCCCGAGAACCCCGCCGAACGGGTGACCGGCGTGCTCGCCGGCGACGAGAAAATCGCGGCGACGCTCTCGGCGTACACCGAAGAAATCACCACCGAGCTCCACCAGCTGTTCGGCGTCGACCGCCCTGACGACGACGCCTGAGGGGTCGAGAGCCCCGAGCACGTTGGCCCGAACCAAAGGCATAAGCCGTCCTGTCACCAACTACTGAACATGAGCACGGAGAGCCAGTCCGGCGACGACGACCTGCGCGACCGCATCACGAACTTCCTGCGCCGCAACTTCCCGCAGATCCAGATGCACGGGGGGTCGGCGGCCATCCAGCGACTCGACCGCGAGGCGGGCGAAGTCGCGATTCAGCTCGGCGGCGCCTGTTCGGGCTGTGGCATCTCCCCGATGACCATCCAGGCCATCAAGTCCCGGATGGTGAAGGAAATCCCCGAAATCGAGACCGTCGAGGCCGACACCGGCATGGCCGCCGGCGCCGACGGCGACCTCGGCGGCACCACCGACGGCATGAGCCCCTCGTTCCCCGGCGGCGACGACGACGGTGAGGACGACGAAGGCCCGCAGGCTCCGTTCTAACCCGGCATCTTCGCTCCGTTTTCCGTGTTTTCACCCCGGTAGCGACTGGCGACCGTGCTACCACCGACTTTTTGCCTTCGAGCGCCCTCTATCCGCCTATGAGCGAAGAGTTCGACAAAGAGGCCGAACGGGAGAAGCTGCGGGAGAAACTCGCTGACGAGGAGGAGAAACGCAGTGCCACCCAGCACATGAGCGAACTCCTCCTCCAGGGGGCGACGATGACCAACCAGCACTGCGACAACTGCGGCGACCCGCTGTTCCGGGATAACGGTGAGACGTTCTGTCCGTCCTGTGCGAACGCCGAGGCTGCGCAGGCGGCCGGACCCCAGCGGCCGGCCGAGTCGACGGACGCCGACACGAACCGGGGTCAGGCCAACGCGGGCCGGAACCAGGCCGACGCGGACGGGACTGCGCCAGAGATTCCGGACGATGCCGAGGTCACCCCGCTCGCCGGCGACCAGCGTGGGAGCCCACAGCCCCGCGCGGAGAAGACCCAGCCCCGGACAGGGACGACCCAGCCCCGAACTGAACGGGCACGCACGCAGTCCCGAACCGGAGCAACGGACCGCCCTCATTCAGATACGGACCGCCCGCAACCGCCCACGGGAGATGCTGTGGGCGACCCCCGGGCGGAACTCCAGCGTGCGGTGACAGAGACAGCGCGGAACGCCAGTGCAGCGACGGACCCGAACACGGCACGGGCCTGGCTCGAAGCCGCGAAGTCGGCCGCCGAGGCACTGGCGGCGCTGGAGCGATAACCCGACGGACAGACTTTACTCGCCGCCGTTCCCGCCACCGGTATGGACGTAGTCGTGGCAATCGACGCCTCCGACGCGTCGGAGCGGGCGCTGGAGTTCGCCCTAAAACTCGCGGACAGCTACGAGGGCACCCTCCACGTCGTGCATCTCTCCGATGCCAAAACCGACGCGACCGACCAGCTGCTCGCCGACGCCCGGGAGACGCTCGCGAAATCGGCCGCGGAACCGGAACTCGTTCTCACCGACCAGTTCGACGTGCGCCCGACTGCCCGCGTCGGGAAGGAGGCGCTCCGCGTCGCGAAAGAGCGTGACGCCGACCACCTCGTGATGGGGCATAGCCCCGCGGGCGCTGCCGAAAGCGCGATCCTCGGCAGCGCGGCGAAAACCGCCGTCCGAGCGACTGACCTCTCCGTTACGGTCGTTCCCTGACAGGGGACGACGATATCGGCTCCGCCCTATTCGTACTCGCTGCCAACGACGTCCCGCAGCCGGTCTGCAGTCACCTCGCCGACGCCGCTGACCGCCAGCAGGTCCTCCTTCCGGGCGGTCATCACCGCCTCGACCGTGCCGAACTCCGAAAGCAGCGAACGGGCGGTAACCGGCCCGATGTCGGCAACACTCCCGACGACGTACTCCTGCTGTTCGGCCAGCGTCTTCCCGGATTTCTCGCCGTGGACCGAGACCGCTCTGTCGCTGGTCTCTTGCTCGCGAGTGGCAATCACCTCCAGCAGGTCCGCGGTGTCGTCCTCGTCCTCGGTGCGGAGCACGCTCGCGTCGAAGTCGATTGCCAGTGAGGAGAGCGCGCCGCGAACGGCGTTCGGATGGACGTTACGCTTGTCGTAGAGGCTCTCTCCCTCCAGAATCACCACTGGCCGGGCGTACGCTCGCGCGAGGTCGCCCACCTGCTCGAACATCGAGCGGTCGCCGCCCGTCAGCGTGTCGAGGAAGTCCGCGACGGATTTTCGCTCCACGGCGACACGGTCAGAGAGCACGTAGTCAGCGACAGCGAGGGTCTCCAGGCGCGTCTCGACGCCCTCGCGCCGGGAGAGTTCCTTCCCGATTGGCGAGTCGAGTTCGCGCTGGTCCACGACGACTTCGACGTGGTCGTCCTCGGTATCCGACCCGACGGTGGCGACGATGCCGTCCGAGGACTCGGATTCGGAGGCGTCGCGGCCATCGGTCCCGGAGCCGTCCGCCGCGGCCGTGTCGTCGTCCGGTCCACCCCCGTCCGATGCGGCGAAATCCGTCAGTCCGGGTTCAACCCGTTCGCGGGCGTCCGCATCGTCGCCGTCAGTCTCACCGTCGAAGTCGCCGAGGGATTGCTGGGCGTCGTCGAGTTCAGCCTCCACCTCGTCGGCGACGCCTTTCAGCGCCCGGAGTTCCTCTTCCATCTCCTCTTCACGCCGGCGGGAGATCCAGAAGAACGCCTCGTCCCGGGTGTCGTTGGCCAGCAGCACGACGACCTTCCCCTCGGTCTGGCGCCCGGTCCGCCCCTTCCGCTGGATGGAGCGGATGGCCGTCGGAACCGGCTCGTAGAACAGCACCAGGTCCACGTCGGGCACGTCCAGCCCCTCTTCGGCGACGGAGGTGGAGACGAGCACCTCGAACTCGCCGTTCCGGAAGGCGTCGAGGCGCTCCTGCTGCTCGTTCTGGGTCATGCCGTCGGAGCCCTCCTTGTCGCCCTGCCCGACGAACCGCTCCGTCTCGAAGCTCTCTCCCAGGAACTCCGTCAGCGCCTCGGCGGTGTCGCGGGATTCGGTAAACACGATGACGCGCTCGCCGTCGCCGATGCCGAGCGTCTGGGCCAGCAGGATGCGGGCTTTCGAGAACTTCGGGTGGCGTTCGTCGTAGTCGTCGGCCTTTCGCATCGCCCGGCGGACGCGTGGATCGCTCACCATGCGCTGGCTCGCCTTCGAGGCGCCCGAGGAGCGGGCGTCCTCGCGCTGGCGCTCGAAGTAGCGGCAGACGGACTCGACGGCCTGGGTTTCGACCAGTTCGACGGCCCGACGGAGCTTCATGACCTCGGCGTGGGTGCTCATCCCCTGGTAGCCCTCGCTCTGGTCGTTGTTGATGAGCTTCTGGAGCTCCGCGCGCATTCCGTTGAGCTTCTTCTGGGAGAGGTCGGGCTGGGTCGTGTTGGTGACGCCCAGTTCCTTCAGGTCCGCCAGCCGGTCGGAGATGACGTCGTTGATGAGCTCCCGGATGTCGAGGATCTCCTCCGGCAGGTCGACCCGCTCCCACTGCACGTCGGTCTCGTGGGTGAACTCGTCCACGTCGGCGTCCTCCTCGGTCATCACCTCCACCTCCTGGAGCCCGAGGTTCTCACAGACTGTCAGTATCTCCTCCTCGTCGCCGCCGGGGGAGGCGGACATCCCCGTCACCAGCGGGTCGCTGGCGTCGGCGTGGTAGCGCTCGGCGATGTAGCCGTATGCGTAGTCGCCGGTGGCGCGGTGGCACTCGTCGAAGGTGAGGTGGGTCACGTTCGACAGCGAGATGCGGTTGCCAACGAGATCGTTCTCAACGACCTGCGGCGTCGCGATGACCACCGTCGCCGACTCCCAGAGTGCGGCGCGGTCCTCGGGGCTGACCTCGCCAGTGAACACGACGATCTCCTCGTCGGGAAGCTCCAGCGCCTCGCGGTAGAACCCGGCGTGCTGCTGGACCAGCGGCTTCGTCGGGGCGAGCATCAGCGCCGTGCCGCCCACGTTCTCCAGCCGCTCGGCAGTGACAAGCAGTGAGACGGTGGTTTTCCCCAGCCCCGTCGGCAGACAGACCAGCGTGTCGGCCTCCTGTGCGGTGCCGGCAAGCTGGAGCTGGTAGAGCCGGCGCTCGAGCAAGCCGGGGGTGAGCAGGGGGTGGTCGATGTGGGCGACGTCGTCGGTAGCCGCCATTTAGTGGTGTTGGGGCGTGCTCGCCGATAAGGGTTCGCAGAGCGTGGTGTAACTGGAGCCGTCGGCGGGGTTGCTCAGACCACCTGCTCGCCGTCGTCGTCGTAGACGCTGATGGCGTCGACGGGACAGGCCCGCGCGGCGAACTTCGCGTCGAGCTCCACGCCCTCGGGGATTTCCCTGACGTACAGGTCCGGCTCTTCCTCCTCGCCGCCGACGAGCACGGCTTTCCCGGCGTGCTCGTCCTTCTCGAAGCCCTCCCACTCGGCGACGCACTGGAACATCCCGATACAGGTGTCCCGGTCGTATTCGACGTACATGGCTCGGTGTTGGGTGTGTTGGGTGGTAATGCTGTGGGTTTGTGCTGTTTGTGAGGTGAGTTGGTGGAGGAGTAGAGCGTGGTACTGTGAGGTTCGTTCGGCTGGTGGTCGACTCCTTTGGCTTCCCTACGTCGAGTCAACACGGTGAAAGCCCCTGTGCCCTCGGCTCCCGGGCCTCGCTTCGCTCCTCGGTCGCTCGC
>CAYXXM010000160.1:0-5311 GCA_964469085.1 uncultured Haloferacaceae archaeon | reverse complement strand
GTCGAACGAGCGCCTCGAACAGTTCGCCTACGCCGCTTCGCACGACTTGCAGGAACCGCTGCGGATGGTCTCGAGCTACCTGCAACTGCTGGAGGACCGCTACCAGGACGACCTCGACGAGGATGCCCGGGAGTACATCGACTTCGCAATCGGTGGCGCCGACCGGATGCGCGCGATGGTCGACAGCCTGCTGGAGTACTCGCGCATCAGCCGTGGGGAGCCACTCGAACCGACCGACGCCAACGCCGTGCTGGAAGACGTTCTCGTGGACCTCCGGATGCGCATCGATGAGACTGACGCGACGGTCACTGCCGACGACCTCCCGACAGTTCAGGCGGACGCCGACCAGCTCGCGCAGGTCTTCCGGAATCTCATCACGAACGCAATCCAGTACAGCGGCGACGAACCGCCGCAAGTCAACATCACCACCGAGCGCACCGACGGCCTCTGGCAGTTCTCGGTCATCGACGAGGGCGTCGGCATCGAACCCGAGTACCAGGACCGCATCTTCAACGTGTTCGAGCAGGTCCACGCCGGCGACGAGGCGGCGGCCGGCGCGGGTGGCATCGGCCTGGCGGTGTGTGAGCGTATCGTCGAGCGCCACGGCGGCGACATCTGGGCCGAGTCCCAGCCCGACGAGGGGGCGACCTTCCACTTCACCGCTCCGGTGGCGAACGGTTCCGCCGACGACCAGCCCGCCCCGACCGCTGACTCCTGACCTCCCGGTGTGAACCGGACGGGCTACAGTCTGCGAGCGAACGGACTGAGCGACCGCAGCAACCGGGCGGTATGCACGAACAGTCGAGCAACCCGCTGCGGCGAACAGTCGAGCAACCCGCTGCGGGAGTCACTGGAGAGCGAACCCGCGGTTCTAACCTCCTGATCACGTCTTCCCGCCGTAGACCTCACCGACGCCACGCTTCACCGCCGCCACGCCCCGATTCACCGCGTTTTTAGGCCGCCTCCGCCTCTCGCGGGTATGGACGACGAACTCATCGATATGGACGAGCTCTCCCTCCACCGGCGCTCGCTACTGCCGGGGACCGGCTTTTTCTACCCGGATTCGCTCGACGAGGACCGGCGCGAGGAGCGCATCGCCGAGGCCGTCGACGGCGCCGACACCGTCGTCGTGACGGACTCCGATGCCGACGGGCTGGGCTGTGTCGCGCTCATCCGCGAGGCCCGCGACGCCACGCTCGACGTGGTCCCATTCGAGGAACGCCTGGTCGAGAAGCTGGATGGCGGCGAGGATGCGGACGACGGGGAAGCGGACGACGAGGATGCGGAAGCGGAAACCTTGGACGACGAGGAAGATGAGGAGGAACCTTCGACGGACGAGGAAACAGCGGATGAACCATCGGCCGAAGCGGAGCCCCACGAGCGCTCGACGGTCGCGCTGGTGGCCGCCGGTCCACACTCGCTGGACGAATCGCTCGAACTCGTCGCCAAGTACGGCGAATCGGGCGCGGACTACTTCGTCTGTGACATCTGCCCCGACGACTACGAGAGCGTCGGCGAGGCACTCGAAAGCCTGGTCGCGCAGGGCGACGCCGTGCGGTGGTTCGACCACCACCAGTGGGACGACGACGTCGCCGAGGCCGTCCGCGAGGCAGGGACCACCCTCGTCGTCGGCGAGAGCGAGGCGGAGTGCACCGTCGACGTGACGCTGCGCTCGCTCGACCACGAGTTCGACCAGCGCTACCGGGACCTCGCCGACGTGACCCGGGACCACGACCTCTGGCTGAAGGAAGACGAACGAAGCGACGACCTGGCCGATTACGCGTACTGGAGCGGGCCGGAGGAGTACGCCACCGTCGTCGGCACCTACGGCGCTGAGCTCCCGGACGCGGTGGTGGAGTTCGTCGAATACCGCCGGGTCGAGAAAGAACAGCGCATCGCGGCCGCCGTCGAGCGCGCGAGCATCCACGAAATCGGCGACTGGACGGTCGGCGTCACCTACGGCCGCTGCTCGCAGAACGAGGTGGCCGAAACGCTCCGCCAGCAGGGCTGTGACGCGGCGGTCATCGTCAAACCCTCCGGCAGCGCGAGCATCCGCGGCTCCGAGGGGTTCCAGCGCGCCCACGAGGTCGCCGGGCAGGTCAACGGCGGTGGCCACCCCCAGGCAGCGGGGTGCAAGCCGGACATCTACGACGACATGCTCGACATGGCCCAGCACTGGACCACCGAGGGCCAGGCGGCGCGGAAAGTGATTCTGCGGGCGTTCGAGCGCCTGGTCGAGGAGTAATTTTCAGTCGATTTTGGGTTGTACTCGTTTTAGAGGTACTGCTCGGCGGCTACTGTTTTGACTGAAACTGTTCTGGACCTGCGACGGCTACAGCAACCGGGACCAGCACAGCGGAGTTCCCCTGAACTCCTGGACCGCGATGTGCCGGGCACGAAACCGTCGTTGGAGTGATTGCTTTATTTGTGTTCGACAACACTGCCAACAGCTCAGCGGAGTTCCCCTGAACTCTTGGACCGCGATGTACCGGGTACAAAACCGTCGTTGGAGTGATTGCTTGATTTGTGTTCGACAACACTGCCAACAGCACAGCGGAGTTCCCCTGAACTCTGGGACCGCGATGTGCCGGGCACGAGGCCCGGCACAGCATTAGGTCCCCAGGCCTCCCCGCGCGCTCGCGGCCGCACCGTTGCGAGCGCGCGCTGCCCCGGCATCCGCAGCGGCGGCGGCGCGAAGCTCGAGCACCTCCGTGTGCGAGCAAGCGCGAGGTTCTCGTGAGCATAGCGAACGAGAGCACGAGAGAGCAAGCTCTCTCGGAGGGTGAGCGAGCGGTATGCCCGAGCGAGCCGGTTGGGGAGGAATCGAGGGAGGGAAACGCGAACGAAGTGAGCGGAAAACTACCTCGGAAAGCGAGCGGCGAAGCCGCGAGCACTTGTGGCTGCTGGGCATAAGGCGGTGCGGTCCAATTGGTCAGGCAATAGCGCGGTACTGTTTACGGTCACCGTCGCGGAAGCGGTCTCGATCGCGGACGTGACTATCCTCACCGAACCTACTCGTCTCGACTCCCAACAACCCACTTCTCCGAGTACGCCTCCCCACACGCACACTGCGCGTAGGCGTGAATCACGTCGCCGTCGGCGTATATCCCGCCCACCTCGGGGTTCTCGGCCTCGGCGAACGCGAAGATGAACTGCACCTCGTGCCCTTCGCCCTCACCCGCGGGACAGTCGCCGCCCGAGAGGTCCGGCCGAATCGACCCCGCCTCGCCCATCGCCTCCTTGGCGAACTCCATCGCGTCCATCCCGGTACCGGCCGAGAACATCTGGCGGCCCTTCTCCCCCGGCACGACCAGAACGACACCATCCTCGCGTTCCTCGCCGACCTCGGCGAGTTTCCCGGCCTCGTCAAGCTGGTCCTCGGCGAGATAGAGCGCCACGTCCTCCAGGCGCTCGCCCGCGAGGAACTCCGAAAGCGTGCTCATGGGCGTAACAGGCGGCGGCGCAGTAAAAGCCGTCCGCGTTGGACTCGGCGTCTCGCGTCCGAGGCCGTCACCACTCGCGACCCGAGCCGGCTCAGCCGTCGAGGTCCTCGGCGATATTCTGGAGCGAGCCGTCGGGGCTGGAGGTATCCGTGTACACCACCCGCTCGCCCGGGAGGCGAAGGCCGTAGCGCTCGCCCGCTTCCAGCACGTCCAGGTCAAGCGGGTCGTCGGGTTGACAGCCCGCCTGCTGGAGCCACGCCACGAGCCGGTTCTCCGCGCGACCGGGATTTTTGGCCTCGCTTCGGAAGTCGTAGGCGCCCCTGAGCAGGAGTCCGGAGCTATCGCCCCGCACGCGAGCGTGGTACTCGTCGCCGTCGATGACCAGTCGAAGCAGGTCACCACCCTCCAGGTCGAGTGAATCCGGAAGCCGCAGGCAGGGCCGGCGGGTGCCGCCGCTGCGCTCGACCTTGGCGCGCTCGGTCCGAACGCTTGCGTGGTCGCTGGGGAGTCTATCGGCCATCGAGAGAAACCGGCTGGGTTACTCGCCGTCGGCTTCGTCCTCGCCGCCCTCGCCGAACGCGGCGGCGATGTCCTCGTCGCCGATGACCTCGGCGTTGACCTGCGCGGACTCCTCGCTGAACTCGGCACCGCGGACCGTGATGCGGCGGCGCTCGCCGTCCTTCTCGGGGTTGAAGCCGACGCCGCCCTCGAGCAGCAGTTCCTTCAGGTCCGGGCCGGAGACGTCGCCCCGCATCGGCCGACCGGCAGCGTCCGAGCCGCCGGTGAGTTCCAGCGTGGACTCCGAGAGCCCGACGACGCTGCCGTCGACCTCGTCGCCGATGGAGCGCCCGAGAAACCGATTCGCGTCCTGTCCGTCGACCACCGTCTGATACGTCGCCCCGGTGTCGGGGTCCGCAACGACGAGCTTCAGTTCGGCCATGTCTCGAAACTGCGGGCGGCCGCAGAAAAACACGTCGAAAGCCGGCGTTCCGGGCGGTGCCGGCGGCCGGCTCGCCACGTGCTCGGTCCCGGACCCCGCTACTGTGCGGCCTCAGGCGTCGGGCGCACCCGAGAGGATTTCCACGCCCGAACTCGCGCCGATGCGCTCGGCGCCAGCCTCGACCATCGCCATCGCCTCCTCGTAGCTCCCGACGCCCCCGGAGGCTTTCACGGGCAGGTACTCGCGCATTAGCGCCACGTCGCCGACGGTCGCGCCGCCGTCGGCAAACCCCGTGGAGGTCTTCACCATCTCCGCACCGGCGGCCTCGGCAGCCGCGCAAGCCCGGCGCTTCTCCCCATCCGAGAGCAGCGCCGTCTCGATGATGACCTTCACCGTCAGCGGCGTCGCGGCGACGATGCTCGCCAGTTCGTCCTCGACGGCGTCGTCGCCCGACGCCCCTGTTCGGTTCGCGTCGTCTTCGCCCGCCGCGCCTGATCGGTTCGCGTCGTCTCCATCTCCGGCTTTGAGCCGCCCGACGTTAATGACCACGTCGAGTTCGTCGGCGCCGTCCTCAGCCGCGCGAACCGCCTCCTCTCGCTTGGCCCCGGTCGCGTTCTGGCCGTGCGGAAAGCCGATGACGGTGGCCAGGGTCACGTCCGGCGCGTGGGCGGCGGCCTCGGCGACGTAACACGGCGGGATGCAGGCGTTCATCCCGTGCTCGGCGGCTGCGTCGAGCACCTGTTCCGTGTCAGCCCACGTCGTCTCCGGGCCGAGCACCGTGTGGTCGATGCGGGCGGCGAGGGTGTCGCGGTCCATAGCGGTCCACTGGCACGGCAGCCCTGAAAAAGCCCGCTGCCGCGCCCCCGGGCCGGTCGATGGTGTGCGTCGCGGGTTCGGCCGCCGACGGTCCTGCCGGCATCCCGCGCCT
>CAYXXM010000159.1:0-5336 GCA_964469085.1 uncultured Haloferacaceae archaeon | reverse complement strand
GGACCGCCGGACCCAGTCCCGGTGGCGATGATTCTCCCGGCGATGCGTTCGTTCCCAGGCTCTACGTTCATCCGGACCGATGGGGGGCGGGCGTCGGGACGGCCCTTACTGGACGCCTGGCTCGTCGGCTGCAGGACGCCGGCTACGAGCGGGTCTGGCTGGAGGTTTTCGCCGAGAACGAGATTGGGCGGGGCTTCTACGAATCGCTCGGCTTCGAGTGTGTGCGGAGCGAGCACGCGGCGCTCGGCGGGGCCGAACACACGACGCTCTATCTCGCGATGTCGCTGTCAGCACTGGTGAGGGAGACGCAGCCCGTCGAATAGGCCCTGCTGATTGGCAAAGGTTCATGTCTCCGCGTGGTGTTGTGTGGCCAATGACTGACGTCCTCCGGCGGCCCGAATCTCGCGTCTGCGAGCGGTGCGGCCGGGTCGAGCGGTACGACGCGGAGGCCGGCGGCTGGCGGGCGACTGACCCGGGAGACGTCCGCTGTATCCACGAGTGGGACATCGACGGCGAGTTCGTTCCCGTTCGCAACGGCGAGTCTGAATCGGCGGTGGAGTAGTGCTGTTCGGTCCGGGCTCCTACTCCCCCTTTAGCTCCCGAATCCGCTGGAGCGCGGTGAGCGTGCCGTCGACGTAGGATTCCGCCAGCACGTGTGTCGCCGCGTGTTTGGCGGCATCGTCGGCGTTCGCGACGGCGTAGGACTCGCCGACCAGCTCGAACACCGAAACGTCGTTCTCGCTGTCGCCGATGGCGACGAAATCCGCCGGTTCGAAGTCGAGCGTCGTCGCCACCTCACGGAGCGCCGCGCCCTTGCTCACGTCCCGGCTCTTGAGGTGGTAGGCGTACTGGGTGTCGACGATGTCGAGGTCGAACTCCTCCGCGACCGCACGGAGGAGCGCCTCGTCCACGGTCCGGCTGGTCGCCACCTCGGTATCTCGCCAGCGGTTGACCGTGTCTGCCCGCCCCCAGCCAAGGTCGCCGCCGCGGTCCCGGAACGCCGCGATTGCGGCGTCGACGACGTCGGGGTCGCCCGTGTACCGAATCTGCTCGTCGACCAGCGCGATGCCGCCGTTCTCCGCGATGACCCGCTCGGGTATGCCGAGGAAGTGACAGAGGGCGACGGGGTAGGGGAACGCTTTTCCCGTCGCGAGCACGACGGGCGCGTCCCACGTCGGCAGCACCGAGAACACCCGCGGGTCGATGGTGTGCTCGGGCGTTGTCAGCGTGCCGTCGATGTCGAGCACCAGCGGCGGGACCATTGGCCCCGATGTCGGGGACGGGCGCTGAAAACAGTCTCGGAACCGGGCCAGGTCCGCAGTCCGGAGAACAACCCTTATCGCCGTGGCCCCGGAACGCCGAGGTATGGCAGACGACGAGGCTAACGGCGACGACGGGACCGAGGCGCCCGAAGAGAGCGCGGGAGACGAGGAGGAGAAGTCGTTCCGCGAGCGCGTCGAGGAGATTCGGGAGCGCCGCGAGGCGGAGCGCGAAGAGGGCGAGGCGCCCGGGCCCGAAGGCATGGGTGGCGGCCCGCCGGGCATGGGCGGCGGCGAGGGCCCCGGCGGCGGCAACCCGTTCGCACAGATGATGTCCGGGATGATGGGCGGTGGCGGCGGCCCCGGCGGCATGGGCGGCAGTCCTCCGGGTATGGGCGGTGGACCGGGTGGCCCAGGGGCAGAGGCAGGCGGCGACGCTGGCGGCAGTCAGGTCAACGAGGACCTCGTGCGGGAGGTTCGGCAGCTCCGTGACGAAGTGCGTGACGCGACGCGGGAGCTCCGCCGCATCGCTGACTCCCTCGAGGACTGACCAGGTACGGGCGGTCCGGTTTTTCGTTTTCCCGGACGATTAGCGCCAGTGCTGCGCCATCGGCGACCGACGGATGTCTTCGAAAACGAGCCGGTTCCGTTCTCAGTCAGCGCCGGGCGCCGACCGGTGGAACGGCTGGGCGGCAATCCGCTCTCTGAGCGTCGGCAGCGATTCGCGACCGCGGGCGCTCATAGCGCTGACCACCGCGAACACCTCCTCGCGGGAGACTTTCACGCTGGTGTCGCTGACCGCGTCCTCGGGATTGTCCTGGAGCTCGCGCAACGTCCCCACGGCGAGCAAGAACGGGACCGCCCACGCCTCCAGCGTGTTGCCGTCCCGGAGCGGAACGTGCTGGAGGTACGTCTGGGCGCCGTCGACGTAGGTGCGCGCGAGCCTGGTCGTGCGCCGGACGACGGCCGCGACGCCCTGGCGCTGGTCGGTTTCGAGCACGTCCTCCTGGTCGACGCCCTCGGCGTCGAGCCACTCGTCCGGGAGGTAGACGTTGTTCTCGTGCTCGTAGTCGTCGTAGACGTCTTTCGAGACGTTGACAAGCTGGAGCAGCAGCCCGAACTCCTCGGCGGTGTCGTACAGCGTCCGTTCCCGTGCGGGGTCGATCTCGCCCCGGGTCACCAGGTTGGTGATGAGGTTCCCGACCGTCCCGGCGGCGTAGTAGCAGTACTCCTCGAGCTCCCGGCGGTCGGCAATGCGGAGTCCCCCGTCGTCGGCGTAGCGTTCGAGGAAGTCGCTCATTCCGGTGACCATCTCCCGGACGGGCGGCGTGATTGCGTCCCGGACGTCGGTCGGTAGCGCCTCGAAGGCCCCCATGATGCGCGGGGCACAGGCGACGACCTCCCAGTCGGCCTCGCGCTCGGCTGACTCGGGGAGCCAGTCCTCGACGTGCGCCGCGAACACGTCGATGGTGGTGTCGTCCTCGGGGTCGAGGGCCGCGTCGTACTCCCTGAGGAGGGCCGCCTGCTCCTCAGGCGGTATGTGAGAGGCGTCCTCGACGGTGTCGGCGACCCGACAGAGCAGGTAGCCGAGGCAGATGTAGGAGGACATCGGTTCGTCCAGTACGTCGACTGTCAATGCGAAGGTGCGCGAGACGTCCTGGACGGCCTCGTGGCACCACGCGAGGTCCGCGGAGGGAACGTCCGGGCTGGGTTGGGGTCCGGGCATTCGGGTTACAACTGTCTATGGAGAGGGGCGTTAAAAGTCTCTCCCAAACGGTCTGGGTACTGCCACCCAAATTCTGCGGGATTTCGGCCGTTGGTCGGGATGTCGCGGCCGCGTACAGCCCGCGCGTGCCCGGGTAGAAAACCCTAAACGCGGTCCGGAACAGTCCGAAGACATGGACTTCAGTCTCGACGCCGAGCAGAGACAGATTCGCGACACTGTCGCGTCGTTCGTCGACGACGAGGTGGTGCCCCGGGCCGCCGAGATCGACGAGACCGACGAGTTCCCCGAGGACCTGGTCGCCCAGATGGCCGACCTGGGCCTGATGGGAATGCCGTTCCCGACGGAGTACGGCGGCGCCGGCCTCGACTACCACGCCTACGCAATCGGCATCGAGGAGATTTCGCGGGGCTCCGGCGGCCTCGGCACCATCGTCGCTGCCCACACCTCGCTGGCGGGCAACATGCTCTACGAGTTCGGGGACGAGCACCAGAAACAGGAGTATCTCACCCCGCTCGCGGCGGGCCGGGATATCGGCGCGTTCGCGCTTTCGGAGGCCCAGGCCGGCAGCGACGTACCCGCAATGAGCACCACCGCTGAGAAGGACGGCGAGGAGTACGTCATCGACGGCGGAAAGCTCTGGACCTCGAACGGCTCCGTCGCTGATACCGTCATCGTGTTCGCCAAGACCGACCCGGACGCTGGAAACAGCGGAATCAGCTCCTTTGTGGTCCGGCCCGAGGACGACGACGGCTTCATCGTCGAGAACACCGAGCACAAACTCGGCGACAAGGGCTGTCCGACCGCGGAACTCCGGTTCGACGACCTCCGGATACCTGCGGACCGTCGCCTCGGCGACGAGGGCGACGGGTTCGTCCAGTCGCTGAAGACGCTCAACGGCGGCCGCATCTCCATCGCGGCCCGCGGCGTCGGCATCGCCCGTGCGGCAAAGGACGCTGCGGTCGACTACGCGACGGACCGCGAGCAGTTCGACCAGCCCATCGCGGAGTTCCAGGCCATCCAGCACAAACTGGCGGATATGGACACCAAAACGCAGGCCGCGAAGCTACTGATGCACCAGGCCGCGGATCTGAAGATGGCCGGCGACGACTACATCAAGGAGGCTGCACAGGCGAAACTCCACGCCAGCGAGGTGTCCCGTGAGGTGGCCAACGAGGCGATTCAGGTTCACGGCGGCTACGGCTACACGAAGGATTTCCCCGTCGAACGCTACTACCGCGACGCCAAACTCAACGAGATCTACGAGGGCACCAGCGAAGTGCTGCGCAACACGATTGCCCAGCGGATGTTGTAACGCGGCCGGTGGCTGCCAGCAGCGCGACCTGAGGACGGGTCAGGAGCTGCGGGGCAAAAGAACCGAGCGGGGCTGTGGCAACAAAACGAACCGAACGGCGCTGTGGCGGCAAAACGAATCGAACGGTGGTGTGACGACTACTCCTGGACGTGCTCGGGCGGTAGCTCGACCCCGCCAGAGAGCTCACGCTGGGGGTACGGGATGTCGATGCCCGCCTCGTCGAGCCGGTTCTTGACGTTCGTCACGTACTCCGAGCGAATCTTCACGAAGTCCGCCCGCGACGGGTTGTCGATCCAGATGCGCGAGCGCAGTCCGACGTAGGAATCCGCGAGTTCGGTCAGCCGCACAGTGGGCGCGGGGTCAGTCAGGATGTTCGGGTGGCGTTCGGCCTCGTCGACGATGATGTCGGTCGCCTCCTTGATGTCGTCCTCGTAGCCGATACCGAAGGTGAACTGCAGCCGCAGCGTGTCCTTTGCGACGGGGTTCTTGATGACGCCGTCGGTGAGATGGGAGTTCGGAACCGTCAACAGCTCGTTGTCGAACGTCCGGACGCGGGTGACGCGGAACGAGATGTCCTCGACGATGCCGGAGTTCCCGTCCCACTCTATCCAGTCGCCGATGCGAAACGGCCGGTCCGTGTAGATGAAGATGCCCCCGACGAAGTTGGCGATGACGTTCTGCATCGCGAAGCCGATGGCCAGCGTGGCCGCGGCCGCGACAGTTGCGAGTGACTGCAGGAAGTCACCGTAGCCAGCGAAGCCGAAGGCGATGGCGACTGCCGCGAAGGCGACGACGACGTTGACGACCTTCCGCAGGGGTTTCCGGGCGTGCTCGTCGAGGCCTCGCGAGCTGAGGATGCGGTCGACCAGCGGGATGAGCACCGCCGACCCGACGCCGTAGGCGATGATGACGACCACGAGGAACACGACGGCGGCGCCGATAGCGATCGCCAGGCCCTCGGGGACGCCGACGTCCTTCAGGAGGTTGGCGACGAACTTGTTCGCGCCACGGGAGACGTCTATCTGCAGCGGCCCGGCAA
>CAYXXM010000158.1:0-5351 GCA_964469085.1 uncultured Haloferacaceae archaeon | reverse complement strand
CCGTGGACGTTTACCAGCGCCTTATTGGAGAACGGCGCCCGCGTGGGAACGAACGCGTACGAGCGCAGGCCCACGCGGCCCGCGTAGGCGGCCATCGACTGCCCCGCGTTCCCCGGCGAGGCACAGGCGACCAACTCGGTGTCGGCCTGGTCGACGGCGGTGACGGCCACCGAGAGCCCCCGGTCGAGGACCGAACCGGTCGGGTTCCGCCCCTCGTCCTTTATACCGACGCGCGAGAGGCCGAGTTCCTCGGCGAGTCGTGGCGTGTCGATGGTCGGCGTACCGCCCTCTGCTGCCGAGAGCGCGTCGTCGGCCGGAAACGGCAGGACAGCGTCGCGGTCCCAGACGGTTCGGCCGTCGCGAACCGCGTCCGCGTCGACGCTGTCGAGGTCGTACTCGGGCGTCCGGGGCGCGCTGCAACTCGGGCAGCGGCCGGCGGCGGCGACATCGCCGGAGTCGGTATCGTTGACATCGAGCGTGGCTCCACAGCCGGTGCAGGCGAGTTCGACGAACGCATCGGTGAACATAGGCGGATTTGGACGGGGGGTGGCATGGACCTGCCGGAACCGCGCGCCCGAAGCGGTACTGTGAGTGCGGCTTCCGACTCCGGCAGGCATTTAGCCGGACAACCCCCATCGATACAACATATGACTGGTGTGCGCGTTGCCGGGGTGGGGCTCACCCATTTCGGCTCGCACCCCGAACGGACGGGTCGGGACCTCTTCGCCGAGGCGGCGCTCTCGGCGCGACGGGACGCGGGCGTCCCGGCAGAGGACATCGAGGAACTGAACGTCGGCAACTTCGTCGGCTCGCAGGCGGAGGGCCAGAGCC
The DNA here is from genome assembly GCA_964469085.1 of uncultured Haloferacaceae archaeon. GTDB lineage: Archaea > Halobacteriota > Halobacteria > Halobacteriales > Haloferacaceae > Halolamina. Next base: position 4,520 of record CAYXXM010000158.1, on the reverse strand, counting down.
ATCAGGCCCCACTGCTCGCCGAGGCCGCAGGGCTATCGTGTCCGGCCACGCGCTACGAGGAGGCCTGTGCCTCCGCGGGCGTCGCGGTTCGGGAAGCTGTCAGGACGGTCCGCTCGGGCGAAGCCGACGTGGTACTGGCCGGCGGAATGGAGCGGATGACCCACCTCGGGACCGACGGGGCGACCCGCGCGCTGGCGATCGCCGCGGACGAACTGTTCGAGGTGCGCTCCGGGGTCACGTTCCCTGGCGCGTACGCGCTGATGGCGACGGCGTACGGCGACCGCTTCGACGTCGCCGAGGCCGACCTGGAAACCGACCTCGCCCACGTCGCCTCGAAGAACCACGACCACGCGATTCCGAACGACTACGCCCAGTACCAGCGCGAACTCACCATCGAGCAGGCGCTCGACGCGCCGCCCGTGGCCGAACCGCTCGGCCTGTTCGACTGCTGTCCAATCACCGACGGCGCCTCCGCTGTGGTCGTCGTCAGCGAGGAGTACGCCGCCGAGAACGACCTCGACGCCGCGGTCGCAGTGGTCGGCAGTGGGCAGGGATCGGACCGCATGGCGCTCCAGGACCGCGCCGTTCTCCATCGGACCCCCGCGGCCGACGACGCCGCGGCGATGGCCTATGCCGACGCGGGTATCGGCGCCGGCGACGTTGACGTCGCTGAGGTCCACGACTGCTTCACGATTGCGGAGGTGCTGGCCATCGAGTCGCTGGGACTGTTCGACCCCGGGGAGGGCCTCGGCGCCGCGCGCCGCGGCGAGACCAGGGCGGACGGGGCCCTCCCCGTCAATCTCTCGGGCGGTCTGAAGGCAAAAGGCCACCCTGTCGGCGCGACCGGGGGCTCACAGATCGCGGAGATGACCAGATTGCTCCGGGGGGACCACCCCAACAGTGATGCAGTACCGGATGCGGAGATCGGCGTCACCCACAACGCGGGTGGAACGGTCGCCTCCGCTGTGGTCCACGTGCTGGAGGTGGCGGAATGACCGATGGAACCGCCGACGCCGGCTTCGACGAATGGCTGCGCGCGTTTGTCACCGACGACGGCTACTACCTGGCTTGCGAGAACGGCCACGGCTCGCTCCCGCCGCGCCGGGTCTGCCCGGAATGTGCGAGCCCGGAACTGGCGGAGACGGAGCTACCAGCGACGGGCACTGTCGAGACGGTCACCACCGTCCACGTGCCCGCGCCGGCGTTCGTCGACGACGCGCCGTACAGCACGGTCATCGTTGACTTCGGCCCCGTCCGGCTCACGGGCATCGTCGTCGACGCCGAGCCCGGGTCAGTCGAAATCGGGGACGAGCTCGAACCGGACGTCGGTGCGAGCGAGACCACCGGCGAGGAGCTGCTGGTGTTCCGGTCAGCGTAAGCAGTGACGCGGGGTAGTTCGGTCAGCCTCGGAGCGAACTGGAGGTTCCAGTTGGAACTCCGGTCCGCGGCTCGCCAACTTTTTGCAAGCGACCCACCAACTGCCGGTATGCTGAGTGACGCGATGGAGGATTATCTGAAAGCAATCTACGTCCTCCAGAGCGAGAATGGGCCGCCGGTGGCCACCTCGGCGGTCGCGGACTACCTCGGGAAGACGCCGCCGACAGTGACGAGCATGATGGAGAAGTTGGCCGACCGGGGATTCATCGAACGCGAGAAGTACAGCGGCGTCGAACTCACAGAGCAGGGGCGCACGGTCGCGCTCGAAGTCGTCCGTCACCACCGGCTCGTCGAGGCGTATCTGGCCGAACACCTCGATTACGACTGGGCCGACGTTCACGAGGAGGCCGACACGCTGGAACACCACATCAGCGAGGAGCTGGAGCGCCGGATGGCGGACGTGCTCGACGACCCGGAGGTCGACCCCCACGGCGACCCGATTCCACGGGAGTCGCTCGACCCGGTCGAAGAGGATGGCGCCGACCGACTCGCGGAGTACGAGGAAGGCGACCACGTCATCGTCGCCCGGGTTCCCCACCGGAACCAGGCGGAACTCGACTATCTCGCGGAGGCCGGCGTGACACCGGGCACCGAGCTCGAACTCGTCGACGTCGCGCCGTTCGGCATGGTGACGGTCCACGTCGTCGATGACGATAGTGAACAGAGCCTGCCGGAGGAGATTGCCGAAACCATCCGGGTCCAGAACGCCGTGGAGGAAGTCGCCTGAACCGTGGCGGTCGCCGTCGCCGACACCCTCGTCGCCACAGATTGGTTCGATTTCGCCCGGCTCCAGGCCATACTGCTGGGTCCCCTGCTCCAATCCGTTCCGCTGGGTCTCCCGCTCCAGTCGACGCTCGACGCGGTGGTCCAGCGGTACGCTGGCCACGGCCCGCTGGTGACTGCGTTTCTGGCGAACCTGCTCGCCACGTTCGGTGACAAGGGCCAGCTCGTCGTCGTGACGCTCTCGTCGCGATACGACGCCGAGAAGGTGTTCCTCGGCGCGATGGGGGCGTTCACCGTCTGGTCGGGCGTCGAGGTCGTGCTGGGGCAGTACGTCGTGACGGTGCTCCCCGACGGCGTCGTGACGCTCGTCACCGGCGGACTGTTCATCCTGTTCGGCATCTGGACGCTCTACAGCGCGATTTCCTCATTCCGCGCCGTCGAGGAGGTGGTGACACCACCCTTCTCGTCGACGGGTCTGGACGTCGGGGTGACGGGGTGGCTCATCCCCGACTCGGTGCTCGGTCGGCTCGGCGTCCACGGCGGCACGCTCGTCGCGTTCCTGTTCGTCCTGTTTGCGGAGTTCGGCGACAAGACCCAACTGCTGACCATCACCCTTGCGGCGACGTTCCCCGATGCGCCGCTCTCGGTCTTCGTCGGCGTGCTCGCGGCACTGGCGCTGCGCACCGGGGTCGACGCGGTCATCGGCGAGCAGGTCGAGCGGACGGTCCCGACGCGGTACATCGAACTCGGCGCCTCCACCGTCTTCCTCGCGTTCGGCCTCGTCGTGCTGGGGCTGGTGACCGAGGGGTTCCTGCTGGGCGTGCTTGGCACGCTGCTGGTCCTCGGCACCGCTGGATTGGTTCGACGGTGGCTCCAGCCTCCTCCCTGACGCGGGACGGGGGACCGCCCCACTCGCCGCGGTCAGGCGGAATCGGACGGTTTTTCGCAGTTCAGGCCCTCCTTTCACCGTGTTCGAAACGCTCCCGACGCTTGCGGCCGGCCTGGTGTTCGGCCTTGCGCTGGCGGCGCCGCCCGGCCCGATGAACGCGGTCATCGCCGAGGAGAGCGTCCTCCGGGGCTGGCTTGCTGGCTTCAAGGCCGGCCTCGGCGCGGGCCTCGCGGACGTCGCCTTCTTCCTGCTCGCCGCGCTGGGCGTCGTCGGCTTCGTCCAGCAGTATCCGACGGTTCAGGGCGTCCTCTTCAGTGTGGGCGGCCTGTTGATGCTGTATTTCGCGTATGGGGCCGCGATGGGCGCACGCTCAACCTTCGCGCCGGGGGCCGTGGACCCTGGGGAGGGAGCCGTGGCCGAATCGGATGGAGAGGTTGCGGCCGTCCCAGATGCAGAGGTTGCTCCTGGCCAGGACGCAGTTGGCGCCGCCGACCCCGCCGCCCACGACGCGACAGGGTTTCAGCGCGCGTTTGTGCTCGCGCTCACCAACCCCTACCAGATTCTGTTCTGGCTCACCGTCGGCGTCGGCCTGCTCGACCCCGGCAGCCTCGACGTGCTGGCGATGACGCCATACGTCGGCGACGCGCTGGGGGGCGTGCTGGTCGTCGAGACCGGGAGCGTCGTGCTCGTCGGTGGCTTCTTCAGCGGCATCGCGGTCTGGCTGCTCACATTCCCCGCAGCGCTGGTCACCGCAGGCCGAAGGGTAGAGTCGTTCGCGCCCGTGGTTGCGGCCGCGAGCGCGCTCGTGCTCGCCGGGTTCGGTGTCGTTTACCTGCGCGAGGGCTGGCGGCTGCTCGGATAGCCCGGGTGTTCCGCTGGCGGCCACCCGAACGCACGAACGCCTTTAACGGACGGGTGCAACCACGGGAGTATGTTCGAGAAATCGACGTGGATCCGGCTGCCACGGAACGTGGTGGTCGGTCACGATGTCCTCGGCCAGGTCGGCGACGCCATCGACGAACTCTACCTCTCGGGGACCCCGCTGGTCGTCACGAGCCCCACGCCTGACGACCTGGTCGGCGACCGGGTCCGGGAACAGCTGGCCGACCCCGAAACGGTGGTCGTCGCCGAGGCGGGGTTCGGCGCGGTCCAGAACGTCATCGACGCTGCCGAGCGAACAGATGCGGGCTATCTCGTCGGCCTCGGCGGCGGCAAACCAATCGACACCGCGAAGATGGCCAGCGACGAACTCGGCGTCGGCTTCGTCTCCGTACCGACCGCCGCCAGCCACGACGGCATCGTCTCCGGCCGTGGCTCCATTCCGGAGGGCGACACCCGCCACTCCGTCGCCGCGGAGCCGCCGCTGGCCGTGGTCGCCGACACGGAGGTGCTCGCCGAGGCGCCGTGGGGGTTGACCACCGCCGGCTGTGCGGACATCATCTCGAACTACACGGCCGTCGCGGACTGGGAA
>CAYXXM010000157.1:0-5392 GCA_964469085.1 uncultured Haloferacaceae archaeon | reverse complement strand
CCGCGAGTACGACGCAGGCGATTGCGCCGGCGAGCGTCGCGATGAGGTTCACCGTTTCGTTGTCGATGCGGTCGCCCTCGACGGTGGCGCCGAGGAGGCTATCTGCGGTCATCCCGACGACGCCGCCGACGGTGATGACCGCCACCGTGGCTCCCGTACCGTCGAGCGGGGCAACCGGAAGGACGAGGACGGTCAACAGGCCGACCAGCGCCGCGCCGGCGACGCCCGCCAGTTCGCCCTGCCAGGTGACGGCGCCGTCGGTCCCCGGTGAAACGCGCTCGCCTGTCGTCACCAGTCGCGGATTGTCGAACAGCCCGCCGAACTCGCTTGAGAGCGTATCTCCCATCGCCGCGGCCAGCGACCCGGCGAACGCCAGCCGGAACACACCCGCGTCGACGGGGACGTACCCCGCGGCTGCGAAGCCGATGACCGCCGCCAGCGCGACGGCGGAGTTGCCCAGAACGTTCCCCGTTCCCCGGGCCCCCTCGTTCTCCTCGGCGACGCCGCGGGCGGCCTTCTCCTCGTAGCGGAACTTGGTCGCCAGCGCGCCGAGTCCGTAGAAGCTGATGAGGATGGCGAACCAGCCCGGCCCGCCGAGGACGATGGTGAGCAGGCACAGCAGTACACCCGAGAGCATCCCCTCGACGGAGGCGGTGCCGGTGGTGTAGGTGACAGTACCGAGTGCGACCGCGACGCCCAGCGCCAGCCCCACGTCGAAGATCTGGACGACAGGGTCCAGCGTGTCGAAGACCAGCATCGCGGCCCCGACAGTGAACACGACCGTCGCGTCGTCGCCCTCGAACAGCAGTGAGCGGGTGAGCCCGCCGACCAGTGCGGCGAGGGCGCCGTGGAAGGCGACGGCCGCCACCGCCAGTCCGACAGTGGCGAGCACCGCGACGACGCCCTGGGCGAATACGGCCGCGAGGAACGCGGCGATGGCGAACCCCGAACTCACGAGAAACGGCTCGGGCCGCGTTTCGCGGACTGCCTGGGCGCCGACGTTGCCGACGGCGACGCCGAACACGCTGGCAGCGAAGGACGGCAGTCCCATCGTGTACCGTGGGTCGCCGATGGGGGCCGTGGCGAGGAAGGCGAGGACGGCAGCCGCGAGGCTGAAGCCGGCGAGGCTGTAGAGCCGGCCCTCTTGGCGGTCGGGCGGCCGGGCAAACAGGTCGAAGAGCGGCCCGTCCTCGACGTGGAACGCGGCGGCGCCAGCGACGAGAAGGAACGGGACCACCGTCGCACGGCCCAGCAGAGGCGAGGCGAGCGCGATGGCGGCGACTGCGGCGATGGCGCCCTCCCGTTTGAGCCTCCGAGTCACGTCGTCGGATTCCGGCGACGTATACTTAACCCTCTCGACACCGCAGCGGCACCAGAACTGCCGGACCGCGGTGGCCGCGATGGGGGACCGCGAACCGGACCCCGATGATTGCTAACCTTGTCGAAAGGGATCACAATCCGTCTCCGCCGTGGCGAAGGGGTTATTTCCCGGCGCGCGTCCATCTCCGTGCTGTGGGAGCGTACGACGCCTATCTCGCACTCCGTCATCGCCTTCGGGACGCCGACGGCCCCGCTCACGTCGCGGTGGTCATCACCGAGCGTGACCTGCTGGAGCAGGGCGCCTACGGGACGCTCTCGGCGTTTCTCGGCTGGGCGTTCGACTACGGTGCCGAGCGGGTCACCGTTTCGGTGTCGGTCCTCGACGAGGCGGTGGTGCCGACGCTCGAACGCGAACTCCGCGAACTGGACAGTCCCGAACCTGTCGCGGTCAGAGGCCCAGACAGCGACGAACAGGCGGCCGCGCCCGTGCGCATCAACATCGGTCTCGGGGGCCGCGGCGAGTTCGCCCGTGCGGTCAGGAACATCGCCGAGGACGTCGCAGACGGCGAACTCGACCCCGCCGACGTCGACGAGGAGACGGTCACCGAGCATCTGGTGTTCCCCGAGGAGCCGGACCTGCTCATCAAGACCGGAGCCGAGCGGCTCTCGGATTTCCTCATCTGGCAGTCGAGCTACTCGGAGCTGTACTTCACTGACGTCAACTGGCGGGATTTCCGCAAGCGGGACTACCTCCGTGCCGTGCTTGATTACGAGGACCGCAAGCGACGGTTCGGGCAGTAGTCAGTCGGCGCGCTGTTCCCGGGCTGCAAGCGCCTCGTCCATCTCGTCGGCGGCCGAGCCGGGGAGCTGGTCCCGGAGCCGTCCGGCGACGGTTCGCGCGTCGGTGACCTCGACCTCTGCAACTGCGCGAACCAGTGCGACCGCCCGTCTCCCCCGGGTTCGCTGCCAGGAGCGCTCGCGTGACTGGTAGGTTCGGATGCTCCTGAGGAAATCAACCTTCGAGAACTCCGGCCAGTAGGGCGCACAGAAATACACTGCCGCCTCGTTGCCGTTCGCGTGCCACGGGAGGAAGTTCGAGGTGCGCTCGTCGCCACCCGTCCGGATGATGAGGTCGACATCACGGACCTCCTGACTGTAGAGCCGTTCGTCGACGAGTTCCTCGCTTATCGCTTCGGGGACGAGCTTCTGGTCGTCGACGTCCTCCAGGATGTCACAGGCGGCCCGGAGTAGTTCGTTCCGCCCGCCGTAGGCGAGTGCCACGTTGAGCCGGAAGTTGTCGTACTCAGCCGTCCGTGCCTCGGCGTCCGCGACAGCGTCACGAACCCGGTCCGGGAGGCGGTCGACCTCGCCGATTGCGCGGATGGCGACCCGGTTCTGGTGGATCTGCTCGGTTTCGACGATCTCGCCCAACTTCTCGCAGAACAGGTCGTAGAGATGTTCCCGCTCGTCGGGCGGGCGCTGGAAGTTCTCCGTCGAGAACGCGTACAGCGTCAGCGCCTCGACGCCGAGGTCCTGGCACCATTCGAGTACGCGCTCGGTCGTCTCGGCACCGGCCCGGTGACCGTGTGTGGCGTCGTCGCCCTGCTCGCGGGCGTAGCGACGGTTGCCGTCCTGAATGATGGCGACGTGGTCCGGACCGCCGTCGAGTTCCCGCCGGAGGAGCCGCTCGTAGGCCCGCGCGAACTGCGTCTGGACCCAATCCTTCATGGACGTACTGCGACGGCAGCGGTGATGAACCTTGTGACGTGTCACCGACACGAAGGGGCAGCAGCCGCGACCGATTCAGCTGGTCGGCCACGACCGATTCAGCTGGCCGGCAACGACGCAATCACCCCAAAAACGTCTTAAGGGAGAGCGACTCACTCAGCCACATGGACCCGCTTTCGCTGTTACAGCTTAACATCGACGTTCAACAGCTCGGCATCGAAGCCGGCACCGGGGCCGTCATCGGTGGCCTGATCGGCTTTGCGGCCAAGAAGGTCGCCAAGATTATCGCCGTCATCGTCGGTCTCGAACTGGCGCTGTTCAAGTTCCTCGAATCCCGTGGCATCCTCATCGTCGACTGGGAACAGCTGAGTGCCGGCATCCTCGGCGCCGGTCAGAATGCCGCGAGTGGCGCGCCGCCGTCGTGGCTGCAGACGATTCTCTCGACGCTCTCGATTTCGGCGGGGTTCTCGGGCGGGTTCTTCCTCGGCTGGAAGAAAGCCTGAGCCTTCCTCGGCTCGAAGACGGCCTGCAGTCCGCAGTCAGCGCGTCTTGATGTCGTCTTTCTCCCGGACGATGGTGGTTTCGGCCTCGCCGCTGGTCTGCTCGTTGACCATGTCGTAGAAGTCGTTCTGCATCCCCGCCGGGAAGGTGACCACGCCGATCCAGGAGCCGTCGGCCTGCCACTCCTCGCGCTCCAGGTCGCCGTACTGCCGAATCTTCGCCTGGGCGCTCCCGGCGTAATCCGGCGGGACGTTGACCGCGACCGTCACCTCGTCGAACCGGATGGGGATGACGGGACGCAGCGCTTCCAGCGCGTCGTCGACCTGTGTCTCGACCGGTTCCATCGGGTCGACCGAGAAGCCTGCCTCCTCCAGCGCACGCTCGATGCGTTCCGGGGGGTGCGGGGCGTTGTCCATCTGCGGATTGACCGCGTTGCGCGCGATCTGATTGACCAGCGCGTTGTGCTTCTGCTCCTTCATCTCCGTGCGCTGCTCGGCGGTAATCTGTATCTCGCCACGTTCGACCACCTGGGGGATGATCTCCAGGGGATCGGTCGTGTCGAACACCTCCTCCAGGTCGGCCTCGGCAGGCCGGTCGCCGCGGGAGGCGTTCTCGAAGACGTCCTCGGCGGCGATGACGGCTTCCAGGTCGTCCTCGAACTCGTCGCGTTTCATCTCGAGGGCGGCGTCCGGGTCAATGAGCACCTCGAAGCGCTCGCCGTGGGACTCCAGCCGGGCGGTGACGGCATCGTCAAGCGGTATCATAGCTGGTGGTTCCGCGGCCGGGACTATAAACTGTCGCCCCAACGGCGGCGCCCTCAGCCGAACGCGCCCAGACTGGACTGCATCTCGCGTTCGGCGGTCCCCGCAGTCAGTTCGTGACCGACCAGTGATCGCAAGTCCACGGCGTAGCTGCTGCCGCCGCGGTCGAGCACCAGCAGACGCCCTTTCACGCCGCGGACGGTGCCCGAGGCCATCGTCTCGGCGACTGGCTGTCCGTCCAGTTCGAGTCCGTACTCGAAGTCGAACGTCTCGATGGGGTCGTGCTCCGAGAGCAGCGATGCCCACGCGTCGTCGTCGACACGTCGGTCCAGCCCCGTTCGCTTGACCGGTATCCGGACGCTATCCGGAATCCGCTCGGCGATGCCGGCCTCGATGCGCCGTGCGGCACGGCCGTCGTCGACGGTGCGAATGTGGGCCGCGCGGTCGGCGCCCTGTTCGAGTAACCGGGTCTCGAGGCGCCACTCCCTGGTGACGCCCACTTTGAACGTGTCAGGCGCGAATGCGGCGAGATAGATGGCGTGGTCGTCGAAGCAGTCCATCTCGTCTTTCAGACAGTCGCCGGTACAGCGCGCACAGACCCAGACGTGGCTGTGCTGGTCGCAGTACGGAGCGACGTCGGCGTCGCAGGTGACGTGCTCGCCGTCGTTGAGCACGCCAGCGCAGTGGCGGTCGCCGAGCGTGTAGGCGAGTTCGGTGCCGGGCGTCAGGTCGACATACTCGACGCCGTCGTCACCGGCGAGGATGAGGCCGCCGTCACCCGCGTCGTAGCCCACGACCTGCATACGCCACAGTTGGTGCGTCCTCGACAAATGCGTGTTCATCCTGCGTCTCGACAATCGCGTGTTCATCCTGGGCCCCTGCAATCGCGTGTTCATCCCGGCGGCCGCTGTCCGTTGCCTTCAGCCGGACAACTCCTCTCCTAACGTGCTAGATAGTCGATATTTCTCTCCGAGAGTCGAGTACCTGACTGAGCGGGGCTCTACACGTAATTACGATGTTCATATCGTAGTAGAAACCAAAGATTTAACAAACAATATGGTTATTTTCGCCTTGCCATGTCA
>CAYXXM010000156.1:0-5430 GCA_964469085.1 uncultured Haloferacaceae archaeon | reverse complement strand
CGGTGGCGAACTGCTCCCACCAGAGTTTGGCTTCGCGCTCCCGGGCCGCCTCGGGGGTCTCGGCCTCCACGGCAGCGTTGATCGCGCGCTTCGAGTTCTTGACCGCGCCGCGGCCGGTGGCAGCCATGGCCTCGAGTATCTCGGCGACGCGGTCATCCAGTCCCTCGGACGGTACCACGTCGTTCACCAGGCCGGCCTGGTGGGCCTCGGCGGCGTCGACGTAGCCCGCGGTGAAGACGAGTTCCTTCGCCGTGGCCTCGCCGACCAGTTCGACGGCACGGCGGGTCGCGCCGCCGGTGGGAATCTGGCCGATATTTGCGGTCGGGACGCCGAACTGCGACCCCTCGGCAGCGACCCGCATGTCGCAGTACATCGCGAAGATGAGGCCGCCGCCGACGCAGAATCCGTCGATTTTGGCGATGACCGGCGCGTGGCAGTCGAACGGCTCCCGGTAGATGTCGTAGAAACGCGCCTGGCGCTCCTGCTGCATCGGGTCGTGGTCCGCACTGGGGCCGGCGTACTGCTCGATGTCCGCGCCCGCGGAGAACGCCTCGTCCCCGGCGCCCTCGACGACCACGGCGTCGACGGAGCGGTCGAACTCGATTTCGGCGAACGCCCGCTGCAGGTCCAGCATCACAGCACTGTTGAGTGCGTTATGCTTCGCCGGGCGTTCGATAGTGATGGTGACGACGCCGTCGTCGGCGTCGAGACTGATGTGCCGGAACGGGCCGTGCTCGGTCATGGTCGGTTCTTGGCCGGCACGTGGAAAGGCGTGTCGGGGTGCCGTCCGGTGGGTGGCTCAGGGCTCGGTTCGTCCGGTCGCTGCCTCCGGGTTCGTCTGATCCGATGACTGGCTTCGAGTTCCTCGTCCCAGGCTGCCTCCGGGTTCGTCTTCCCCGAGGCCGGCGTACGGCCGTCGGGAGTCGTTCGGTTCGCGACCGGAACGGGCAGAGCTTTGACCCGGACGGTCCTGCAGCCGGTATGGAGTGGTCGGCGTACCGGGACCGGATTCAGAGCGCGGGCTACCGGTACAACGTCCCCGCGCTGTTCGCCGACGCCGAGACGTTCGAGGCATTCTGCTCCGAGATTTTGGCGCCGTACGATTCCGCGGATATCGACCACGTCGCGGGTATCGACGCCATCGGCTTCGTCCCCGGCGCGGTGCTTGCCTGGGAACTCGACGCCGGACTGATTTCGATCAGGAAAGCCGGAAAGCTCCCGATCGAGGAGCAGTACCGCATCAGCGACTCGCTGGTTGACTACACGGGCCGGACGAAGACGCTCGAACTGGACGTGCGGATGGTGCCCGAGGGGACCCGAACGCTGCTGGTGGACGACTGGATGGAGACGGCGTCGCAGATGACCACGGCGCTCGACCTGCTGGAACAGGCCGGGGCGACCGTCGTGGGCATCGCCGTCCTCGGTGCCGAGGAGAACGAGGTGCCGCTTCGACTCGACGAGGAGTACGGCGTCCACACCATCCGCCCGTGGCACGAACTCGGTACCCCCGAGCGGGAGAGCTAACCGACTCGGGCAGTCACGCGTCGGGCAGCGGTCGTGTGTACCACCACGCCCACAGGACGAATACGGCCTGGAACGGGAGCCGTGCCCACCGCGCCGCCGTCGAGGGGTCGCCCAGCCAGTCGGGACCGGCAGTAATGACGACGCCGCTGGTGGCCATGTAGACGTTCGCCGGGAAAATCGCCAGCAGCAGCCCAATCAACCCCCACGCGGCGAGGCGGCGCGTCCGGGGGACGAGGACGCCGACACCGAGGCCGATTTCCGCAATCCCGGAGAGGTAAACCAGCGCGAGCGGCTGGGGGAGGGCTGGGGGGATGATCTGGGCATACGCGGCCGGGTAGACGAAATGGAGCGAGCCCGCGACGAAGTAGAGCGCGCCCATGACGTAGAGCAGCGGGCGTTTGAGTCTGACGAGGACCGTAGGCGAGTCGGACATTCCCATAGATGAGGGGCGCGATGGCTCAAGAGTGTTCTGTCGCGCGTAAGTCCGGGCGAGCCGACGGTGCTGGCGTCGGTTCGACCGGCACGAACCCGCCGAGAGCGTCAGAGACCGCCGAGCGTGCTCGCGTTCTGTTGCCGGAGCACCCGGTCGCGCTCCCTGAGGAGCTTCTGAATCTTCGCGTCGGTTTCGTCGTAGCCGCCCTCGCCGATGTGTTTGTAGCGGATGAAGCCGTCGACGCCGATGAGATAGCGCGTCGGCCAGTACCGCTGGTCGTAGGCCCCCCAGGTGCCGCGGTCGTTATCGAGGACGATGGGGTAGGTGGTGTTGGTTTCGTTGACGTACTCGACGACGTTGGCCCGCTTGCGTTCGTGCTCGAACTCGGGGTAGTGAATTCCGATGACGATGAGGCCTTCGTCACGGTACGTCCGCCAGTAGTTCTGGATGTGGGGGTGGGTGTTCTGGCAGTTGTAACAGCAGTAGGTCCAGAACTCGAGGAGGATGACCCGTTCGCCGATATACTGGCTGAGGTTGATGGACTCGGTGTTGATGAACCCGGTCGGCTCCTGGATTTCGATAGCGCGTGAGTACTTCCCGCGTTTCTGCTTGATTCGCCTCGGCGTCTCGTTGTATCGCCGTTCGGCGATTATCGTCCCGTCGTCCTCGGTAAGGTCCGTCCCAGACTGGGCCGTCGGGTCGAGGGCGCTCAACTCCGCGTCGGCCGGGGTGTCACGCAAGCCGACGAGTCCCGGGTCGAGGACGGCGACGGCTCCGAGTACGACCGCGAGTGTGACGACGAGCGCGATTGGATGGTTGATTCGGATCATGGGAACTCCTGAAGGTAGACGACAGCCCCGAGCAGGTCGAGTCGCTGAGTGAACACGAGCACGCCCAACCCGAGCAGTACGACGCCGGACGCACGGTGAAGCACGGCGGTGGTTCGGCCGGCCCCCGACAGAACCCTGGTGGCACGCTCCGGCACGAGCGCGGTCATGAGGAACGGGACGCCGAGTCCGAACGAGTACGCCAGAAAGACGGGAAACGCCGCAATCGGCTGTGTCGCCGCCAGCGCGTACGTGCTCCCGAGGAGCGGGCCGACGCATGGCGTCCACGTGACGGCGAACGCGCCGCCCAGCGCGAGCGTCGCGAGAACCCCGGGGTCGCGGTCGGTCGCCGGAAGCGTCGCCCCACGTTCCAGCAGCCGGAACTCGACGATGCCGGAGAGGTGGAGGCCGAATCCGATGACGAGCAGCCCCGCGAGGCGGGCGAGCCAGCGTCTGATTTCGGTCGACGCCGTCGACAGGGCTGATTCCAGCGCGACGCCGAGTATCGCGAAGACGACGGTGAACCCCGCGATAAACAGGAGGGCGTGGAGGACCAGTCGATGCCGAGGCGGCCGCTCGGACCCGCCCAGCCCGCCGATTCGCGCGAGAAAGGCCGGGATGACGGGAATCATACACGGGGAGAGAAACGACAGGCTCCCGGCCACGGCGGCGGCGATGAGCCCCGGCGACGGGTTCAGCGGCATCGGTCGGACAGTACGGCTACCGTCCCAAATGTGTTGTTCAAAATCGGTTCAAAAACCATGCAACATTGGCACCAGATTCGCCGCGGCGGTGCTGCACAGGTTGCCCATCTGGCCAAAAATTACAAGTTCAATACAGCGGAATGTAGGGCTGTATGCGTCGCAAGATAACTGCAATCGCGTTCGCGCTCGCCCTCGTCGGCTTCCTCGCCACAGGGGCGATGGGCGTGACCGCCCAGAGCGCTCAGGACGCACCAGATACAGCGAACCTGCCCGACCCGCCGAACGCACCGGATCCGCCAAACGCTCCTGATCCGCCGAACGTACCGGATTCACCGAACGCCCCTGACCCGCCGAACGCACCGAATCTCTGATCGGTAGTCGAACTGAATAGCGCTGGCCAGGCACGGACGTTCTCGGGACCGCTGCTCCGTGGCGGCGGTCCTCGTGGCGCTCGACGGCGATCACGCTGGGTTCTCGGCCCCTCGTTCAGACGAATTCAGACCCACGAAAGTCGGAGACTGGGTATCACAAGCACGGTAAAGAGTTCACCGTCGGCAGTCGCCACGGCCAGCGGTCAATCGCTCTCGTCACATCAGCCCCTACCTCCAACGGTGGCTGGAAGTTCAGTATAGCGCCTACTTCCGGTAACCACCATCTTGGCTTGAATATTTGAATGAAAGTAAATTATTTGAACCCCGCGGTGCAAGCGCTGGTACGATGGCTGAATCGAACCCGGGGTCGTGGACGGAGAGTATGAGTGGGCGTGAGCGCGTCCGGCACGTCGTGGAGCTGCTGGACGAGCCGACGCCAGTACAGGAAATCGCGGACCGGGCAGACGTTTCCCGCGCGACAGCTGACGATGAACTACAGCGGCTGCAGAGCGACGACTGGGTGATTGAAACGACCGTCGATGGGACGAAAGCCTACGACCTGAATCCCGTTCGGATGCTCTTCGACGAGGTAACGGACCTGATCGAGACCCACTCGCGTGACGAACTGGAGAGCCAGCTCACGGAGTTGAAGGAGGAACAAGAGGAGCTGGCGACGGAGTACGACGTCAAGTCCCTTAATGAGTTACGGGAGCAACTTGCTGATGAAGAGCTCTCAGCTGCGGAGCTTCGTGAGCGTCGCAACGTGATCGCCACGTGGGAGGCGATCAATACGGAACTCGGGCTTGTGAAGCATGCCCTCCAACTGTATGATGACGTCGTTGAACTCTCTTCACCGCGGACGGACTCCCCCTCAACGCTCGCCTAATGGTTGTCTTCCTCGCTAATCGAGCGAATTTGCAGAGCAAGCGGCTCCACGACCGCATCCAGAATCGTCTCAGCGGCGCGTTAGAGAACGTCCAACGACGGCGCGCTGAACCGCGCGAAGCCGGCCCGTACCGTGTCGTCGCTGAGGTAGACCCACGCCAGTTTCTCGGTGATGACGAGTACCCGGTGACGACCGCGCGGATCGAGCTCGGATTTCAACTGCAGACTGGCGACCCGTACGAGTTCTACTGGTTCAACTGGATCGAGTCAGAGCGAAATCTGCTCGTCGGATGGCATCAGGACGGCACGCACGGTGACCTTGGGCCGGTTCATCTGCAGGTGAGCGACGGCGCGACGCCCGTCGTGCATGAACCAGCGGAGTTCATCGACTCACATCCGCTGAATGTCGTCGAGCGCAGACTCACCTCGCTTCGAGACGCGGTTCTCGCGGTCGAGTGGGAGCAGGGACGCCCCGTCGGAGTTGATGCCGGTGCTTCTGTAAGTGAGTAGGCCCGCATCTTCGTGGGTTCTGAGCGACACCAGGAGTCAGGTGGTTACTCGTATACCTGGGTATGTGCACCGCCAGGAAAATCGCCCGCACAGCACCGCTACTTGAACTCCGAGTCTAATGCCGCCTCCCCGATTTGAACGGGGGACAGCTCGATCTTCAGTCGAGTGCTCTCCCA
>CAYXXM010000155.1:0-5451 GCA_964469085.1 uncultured Haloferacaceae archaeon | reverse complement strand
CGGCGGCGAACGTCGCGAGCGCCTCCCGCTCTGGCCGACCGGCGGTCGGGAGATAGCGGCTCAACCCGCTCCGAAAGCCGAGGACGATGCGGGCGAGATAGCGCTGGAGTCGCCGGGCCAGCGCGAACAGGCCGTACGGCGCGGCCGCGAACCCGTTGGTGAGCGCGGCGGTGAACGCGACGGTCAGCCCGCGCTGGAGGAGAATGCTCGGGACGGAGACGGCGGCGCCGTGGGCGACCCGCTCCAGCGCGTCGTCGAGGCGGGCGTTCGCCGGGTCGGCGTCCTCACTGGCGGCGATAGAGCCGGCGGAGGCGGCGTCCTCTCCCGTTGCTGTCTCGGAACTCGCCGCGTCGTCTTCGGAGGGCACGCCGGCGCGTACTCGAAAGAACTGGTTAAGCGAATCGATACGGCGACCGGACGCCCGCGTCGAGTGGCTGCTGATGCTGAAGCCCGGCAGCCGCTACTCCGGAAGCGGGAGACCGGCTTATTCGGAAGCCGGAGTGGCGCTGACCCGGAAACTGGAGAACCGTTGACCCGGAAGCCAAAGAGGTGCTGACCAGGAGACTGGAGAGCCGCTGCCCCTGAAGCCGGAGAGGCGCTGACCTGAATCCAGAGAGCCGCTGACCTGGAGACCTGAGAGCCGATACGCTGCATCGCGAGGAGCCGGTGATTCGGACCGGCACGGCCGTCGGGATTTCTCCCACCGACAGACCGCTCCATCGACGCCCCGTCTCCGACTTGGGTCGCCGTCGCACACCAACCCCCGTTTCGTGATGTTTAAGTAGCCGGTAGCGGAAGAACAGGTGTAGTGAACTGTAGGGGCGCCGGGTCCCGAGTCCCGACGGCGGGGCGATGATACCAGAACGCGGGTTGCGGTAGCCTAGCCTGGCCCAAGGCGCAGGGTTGCTAACTCTGTGGCGCACAGCCTCCGGGGTTCAAATCCCCGCCGCAACGCTCGCATCGAATCCAACCAGATATGAGTGCAGAAGAACCAGCGGACGGCGAGACGGAGGAGGACGAGGACCTCCAGTACTTCGTCCGGATCGGGCAGACCGACCTGGACGGGACCAAATCCGTCGAGCGGTCCCTCAGTGAACTGAAAGGCATCGGCAAGCGCATGGCGCGCATCGTCGCCGACAAGGCCGACGTAAATCGGCAGGCGACGATCGGGCGACTCGACGACGACGAGATCGAAGGTGTCGTCGAGGTCGTCCAGAACCTCGAGGACCACGTCCCCTCGTGGATGGTCAACCGGCAGAAGGACTTCTTCTCCGGCGAGACCACTCACGTGACGGGGAACGACCTCGAGGAATCGCGACGCCACGACATCAATCGCATGAAGATGATCAGCTCCTACAAGGGCGTTCGCCACAAGCGCGGGAAGAAGGTCCGCGGCCAGCGAACGAAGTCCACGGGTCGAACCGAGGGGACCATCGGGGTCAACATCGAGGAGATCCGCGAGGAGATGGAGGAGGAAGAAGCAGCGGGTGAGGAAGAATGACGACCGGCAACGCAACCAAACGCTACGAGACGCCGAACCACCCCTACCAGGGCGAGCGTATCGCCGAGGAAGCGGGCCTCGTCGACCGGTATGGCCTGGAGACCAAAGAGGAGCTCTGGCGGGCCCAGTCCCGGCTGCGCGATTTCCGCCGCGAGGCTCGACGCCTCCTCGGCGCCGCGCAGGGTGATGCGGAACTCGCCGGCGAGATGGGCGCCGAGTTCGTCGCTCGCCTCCAGAAACTCGGCATCCTGAGCGAGGGCGACGACATCTCGACGGTGCTGTCCCTCGACGTGACGGACGTGCTCGAGCGCCGCTTCCAGACGGTCGCCTACCGGCAGGGGCTGGCGTCGACGCCCCAGCAGGCGCGCCAGTTCCTCGTCCACGGCCACGTCACCATCGACGGCGCGCGGGTTACCGAGCCCTCGAAGTTCGTGACTGTCGACGAGGAAGACAGCATCACGTTCGACGAGACGTCGGTGCTCGCAGACGAACTCCATCCCGCTCGCGCGGAGGGTCAAGAAGAATGAGCGAGAGCGAGAACGCAGACGCCGACAAATGGGGTATCGCACACGTGTTCGCGTCGTTCAACAACACGTTGATCACCGTGACTGACGCGACCGGCGCCGAAACCGTCGCGAAGTCCTCCGGTGGGACCGTCGTGAAGCAGAACCGCGACGAGGCGTCGCCCTACGCCGCGATGCAGATGGCGGAGGCCGTCGTCGAGGACGTGCAGGAAGCCGGCATCGGCGGCGTGCACGTCCGCGTTCGTGGTCCTGGCGGCAACGACACCAAGTCCCCGGGCCCCGGTGCGCAGGCGACGATTCGCGCACTCGCCCGTGCCGGCCTGGAGATCGGTCGCATCGAGGACGTGACGCCGCTTCCCCACGACGGGACGCGCGCAGCCAAGAAGAACCGACTCTAACCCATGTCAGACGAATTCGACGTCGAGTTCATCCGGGGCGACGACCGCGAAGCGCGGATCCTCGTCCGTGGCCTGACGCCGGCGTTCGCCAACGGGCTTCGCCGGGCTATGGTTGCGGACGTGCCCACGCTGAGCATCGACACCGTCCGGATGGTGCAGAACTCCTCGGTGATGTTCGACGAGATGATCGGGCTTCGGCTCGGTCTGGTCCCGTTGACCACTCCCGATGACTTCGAGATCGGTGACACCGTCACCCTTGCCCTCGACGTGGAGGGGCCGGCCACGGCCTACTCCGGCGACATCGAGTCGTCGGACCCGGACGTCCAGCCCGCAGACGAGAACATCCCCATCATCGAACTCAAGGAGAACCCGAGCGGCGAGAACCAGCGCATCGAGCTGGAAGCCGAAGCCGTGCTCGAACGTGGGAGCGACCACGTCAAGCAGTCCGGCGGCGTCGCCGTCGGCTACCGGCACCTGCGGCGGGTGTCGGTCGTCGGGGAGAAAGGCGAGTTCGACGAGGCGGAGCCACACATCCTCCGCGGGGTCATCGAGACCGAAGACGGGGAGCTGCTCCACACGGACGCGTTCGGCAACGACCTGACACAGGAATACCCCGGCAAGGAGCTCGAGGTAGCGGACGTTCCCGGCGCGTTCGTCTTCCACGTGGAGACGGACGGCTCCATGTCGGTCGAGGAACTGATGCTCCGCGGCATCGACTCCATCGAGTCGCGCGCGGACGAACTGGAAGAGAAAGTCGCAGTGTAACGATGACCGCCACACGACACCCCACGGCCGTTCGCCCCAGCGCCCTCGGCGCCGGCAGCGACGCCGTTCCGTCGTG
Source organism: uncultured Haloferacaceae archaeon (assembly GCA_964469085.1). GTDB lineage: Archaea > Halobacteriota > Halobacteria > Halobacteriales > Haloferacaceae > Halolamina. The sequence goes on along the minus strand of CAYXXM010000155.1, from coordinate 2,187 downwards.
TGGTCGGACCGAAACCGCTTTGAATGGTCATCCAGTAGTCGAGAGTGCAGGCAGGGATAGCCAAGTCAGGCCAACGGCGCAGCGTTCAGGGCGCTGTCCTGTAGAGGTCCGCAGGTTCAAATCCTGCTCCCTGCATTTCTCGGCTCGAACGAACGGGAGAGCCGTGAGAATGCATCGGGACAGATTTGAGCCCCGCGAGTCCGACCGTAGTGAGGTCTCGCTCCGGTTCAAATCCTGCTCCCTGCACTCTCAGTTTTCGGAGGCAACTCCACCAGAGGTCTATCCATGAGTAGCAACAAGACGAACCCGAGACTCCAGAGCCTCATCGCTGAGCTCAAGTCGGTTTCCCGGGAGGACGGCGCCAACGTCTGGACGGACGTCGCCGACCGCCTGGAGAAGCCCCGTCGCACGCACGCGGAGGTCAATCTGGGTCGCATCGAGCGATACGCCCAGGAAGACGAGACCGTCATCGTGCCCGGCAAAGTGCTTGGCAGCGGTGTGCTCCAGAAGAACATCACCGTCGCCGCCGTCAGCTTCTCCGGCACCGCCCGGACGAAGATCGACCAGGTCGGCGACGCCGTACAGCTCGAACAGATACTCGAAACCAACCCCGAAGGCAGCAACGTGCGGGTGATCCGATGAGCGTCGCAGAGTGGGACGCCGACGTGGTCGTCGACGCACGGGACTGCATCATGGGCCGCGTCGCCAGCGAGACCGCCCAGCGCGCTCTCGACGGCGACCGCGTCGCCATCATCAACGCCGAGAACGCCGTCATCACCGGCAATGAGGAGTCCACGATGGACACCTACCGGAAGCGGGCGGAGCTCGGCTCGGATTCGGGGCCGTACTACCCCAAACGCCCGGACCGCATCTTCAAGCGAGCGGTGCGTGGCATGCTCCCGTACAAGCAGGACAGCGGCCGCGAGGCCTTCGAGAGCATCCGCATCTACGTGGGCAATCCGCACGACCGCGACGGCGAGGTCCTCGACGGGACCTCGCTCGACCGACTCTCGAACATCAACTTCACCACGCTCGGCGAGGTCTCAGAGAGCCTCGGCGCTAACAAGACATGGTAACGAACACGTCCGGCAAGAAGAAGACGGCCGTCGCCCGCGCCACGGTGAGCGAAGGTGAGGGTCGCGTTCGCATCAACTCCCAGCCCGTCGAGCTGGTCGAACCAGAGCTCTCCCGGCTGAAGATGCTGGAGCCGTTCCGCATCTCCGGCGAGGAGCTCCGCGACGACGTCGACATCGACGTCGACATCTCCGGCGGCGGCTTCGCGGGACAGGCTGACGCCGCCCGCACCGCCATCGCGCGTGGCCTCGTGCAGCATCTGCAGGACGCCGAGCTTCGCGACGCGTTCCTGGAGTTCGACCGCTCGCTGCTGGTGAACGACTCCCGGCAGTCCGAACCGAAGAAGTGGGGCGGCCCCGGTGCGCGGGCCCGCTACCAGAAGTCCTACCGCTGAGGTGATCCACCCATGATGATACCCGTCCGATGTTTCAGTTGCGGTAACGTCATCGGCGAACACTGGGAGGAGTTCACCGAGCGCGGTCGCGAGGGCGACGAGGACCCCGGCGAGGTGCTGGACGACCTCGGCGTCACCCGCCACTGCTGCCGGCGGATGATGGTCAGCCACCGCGACCTGGTCGACGTGGTCTCACCCTACCAATGAGCACGGAATTCAACCGGTACGAGAAAGCCCGCGTCATCGGCGCCCGAGCGCTGCAGCTATCCTATGGCGCGCCGGTGCTGGTGGAGACGGGGACGACGGAGCCGTATCTCATCGCGGCGGAGGAGTACGACGCCGGCGTGCTTCCCTTCACCGTTCGACGGGAGGGCAAATGACGCGGATCAGCGGCGTCTCGCTCCGGCAGGTGCTCGACTCCCGTGGCAACCCCACGGTGGAGGCCGACGTACTCACCGTCTCGGGCGGTTTCGGCCGCGCGGCGGCCCCCTCCGGGGCCAGCACGGGAGAGTACGAGGCTGTCGAGCGCCCGCCCGGTGAGGCCATCGCTGCGGCCCGGAAGCACGCGGTTCCCCGGCTCGTGGAGGAGGTCCATGCGGGGAACCAGCGAGCGGTCGACGCCGCGCTGCGGGGCGCCGACGGTACCGAGAACTTCTCGGAGATCGGCGCCAACAGCGCGGTGGCCATCTCGATGGCGGCGGCGAAAGCCGGCGCCGACG
>CAYXXM010000154.1:0-5459 GCA_964469085.1 uncultured Haloferacaceae archaeon | reverse complement strand
CCGAAGGTTCCGCTTACAGCCGGGCGAAGCCCGGCGACGGCGAAGCCGCGAGCACTTGTGGCTGCGGGGCGGGAAGCGGTGCTGTCCAATTGTGCAAGCCCACTCCGCGGTGATGTTGGCTGTGCGGTTACCGGTAGCCGAAACCCCACGCCGGAATGGGTCCTCTACGTCAGAAAAACCCGCATCTACCCCCTCTAAACGTACGTGAACCACTCGTCGTGGTCCAGCGTCTCCCGGTTCACGAGGTCGAAGAAGGCGCTCTGGAGCTCCTCGGTCACCGGCCCCCGAGTCCCACTGCCGATCTCCACGTTGTCGACCTGCCGAATCGGCGTCACCTCGGCGGCCGAGCCGGTGAAGAACAGTTCATCCGCCGTATTCAGTTCGCCCCGCGAGATGCTCACGTTGTCGTGAACCGTGTAGCCCCGCTCCTCGGCGAGCGTGATGAGGGTGTCACGCGTGATGCCGTCGAGGATGGACTCGCTCAGCCCCGGGGTGAAGATCTCGCCGTCGCGCACGAGGAACAGGTTCTCGCCCGGCCCCTCGGCGACGTTGCCCTCCTTGTTCAGCACGATGGCCTCCGCGAACCCGTTCCGGCGGGCCTCCTCGCCGGCGAGCATGCTGTTGACGTAGAGCCCCGTGGTCTTCGCGTTGGTCGGAATCTGGCTGGAGGCGTGCTTGCGCCACGAGGATATCTTCACCGTGATGCCGTTTTCCAGCGCGTGCTCGCCGAGATACGCGCCCCAGGGCCAGGCGGCGATGGTCACGTCCGTCGGACAGTCGCCCGGCGAGACGCCCAGTGAATCGTAGCCGTAGTACACCAGCGGTCGGATGTACGCCGAGTCGAGGTCGTTGCGGCGCAGCACCTCCAGGGTGGCCGTCGTGAGCTCCTCGCGGGTGTACTCGAGCTCCATGTCGTAGGGCTTCGTGGAGTCGTAGAGCCGTTCGAGATGCTCCTCCCAGCGGAAGATTGCGGTGCCCTCCGCGGTGTCGTACGCCCGTACCCCCTCGAAGACGCCGGTGCCGTAATGCATCGCGTGGCTGAGCACGTGGACGGTCGCGTCCTCCCAGTCGACGTACTCGCCGTTCATCCAGATGGTGCCGTCTGTCGCCATCTCCTCGAAGACGCTCATACATCGGTGTGGGTACGGCGGGGCCTTAAATGCGTGAGAAACGGCGAACGCCGGCCGGACGCGGCGCCGCCGACCGCCCCGAACGCCGCGGGATTTCGGGGTGAATTGGGTCCGAATCTCGGAAATCTTTACCTCCCAGTTCGCGGCACTGTTCACCTGCGCTATGGCAACGAACACAGACGCACACGACTCGACGGATCAACAGACCAGCGTCGCGCTCCTGTTCGGGGCGGTGCTGACACTCGTCGGCATCCTCGGCTTCACGGGCATCCTGGTCTCGGACAATGCCATCCTCGGCATCTTCGGCATCTCCCCGCTTCACAACGTGGTCCACCTCCTGACCGGCGTCGCCGGCCTCGTCGCGGGCTACGCGGGCGGCAAGTACGGCGCTGAGTACAACAAATACCTCGGCCTCACGTACATCGTCGTCTTCGTGGTCGGCGTCATCGCCGTACTCGGTGGCATCAGCCTGATTGTCGACCTGCTCAACCTCGGCTGGGCGGACAACCTCCTCCACCTCGCCATCGGCGTCGTGCTGACTGGGGCCGGCTTCGGCCTCGGCAACAGGTAAGGAATCTGGCCAGTCCGCACGGACCCGCCCCACTGACGCCGACTCCGGGTTCCCACTGACGCGGACTTCGGCTCAGGCAAGCGCCGCGACGATCGCCGCGCCCTCGACGTACACGAGGTCGTTGCGGTCGGCGTAGGCACGCGCGACGACCGGTGGCAGCGCGCCGCCGGTTTCGTCGTCGAGCATCTCGCAAACCACGACGGCGGGGCCGGCGTCGGCCGACGCCGAGAGGGCCAGTCCCAGTTCGGTGTGGCCCTCGCGGTCCCCGAGCAGGTCGGGCGCGCCCCGCAACAGGTTGACGTGCCCGGGGCACCGGAACGCGGCAGCGAAGTCGTCGACGCCGTAGTCGCCGGCGACGGTCGCCGTCGCGGCACGCGCGAGTTCGGCGATGGTCAGCGCCCGGTCGTCGTCCGTAATCCCGGTGAACGTGTCCCGGTGGTTGACCGGCAGCGAGAACGACGAGCGGTTGTCGTACTGGAGGTCGGCGCTGTCGGTGGCCGGATGCGAAAGCGCCTCGTCGAGGAACGGCAGTTCCCAGGCGTCGGCCACCGCGTCCGCGACGGCGACACAGACCAGTCCGCCGGCGTCGTTGCGCAGCCGCGCGATGGCGCCAGCGTCGACCGCCTCGGCGGGGTAGACGATATCTACCTCCCCCTCCCGGTCGGCGGCGTCGTGAATCAGCACCGGGTCGCCACGCTCGAACGCCGCAACCGCCGCCTGCACGCTCTCGACGGCGCTGGGTCTGGAGCTCATCTGTCCTCGATTCGCACGGTGATTTCGTCGCCATCGGCGAGGCCCAGCTCGTCGCGCAGCATCTCGGGGGCGATGAGCTCGATCTGGTCCTCGTCGTGGTGTGTACGGTCGGGGACGATGACGTGGACCGGCGCGAACGTCCGCCCGTTCCCCTCGGCGGTCGCCACGTAACAGGAGGCCGAGCCGTACGTTCGCTCCTCGTCCTCCCACGCGTCGATGGGTGTCGATTCGACCGCAGGGAGTTCGCCGCGGGCCCGCACGCTCCGTTCGTCCAGGTTGATGTTCAGCGTTCCCGGATACGGCTCGTAGCCCAGCCGCTCTTTGAACTGGCGGCTGTACCCCGGTAACGAGATGTAGTGGCGCCCCTCGCCCATCCCCCCGGTGACGCTGCCGGTGAGCGTGAGTTCGGCGCTCTGGTCGAACAGCCGCCGGTAGTCGGCGTACTCCGCGCGGAGCCGTGCCTCGCCCTCGTCGGTGATTGTGACCCACTGGCCGTCGTTGACTACTTCCCGCTCGACGAGCCCGGCTTCCTCCAGGCGCTGGAGCCGCCGGGACGCGGTCTGGCTCGATGCGTCGAGTGTCTCGGCGAGCCCCGCACAGGATACCTTCACGTCGCCGGATAGCCCCCCGTCGAGCGCGACCGCCTTCAGCGCCGCCAGCTCGTCGGCGCCAACGACCGTCGTCGTCTCTTGCATACGCTGGAGTTGGATATCACTCCTGTTAAGCGTATCGAATATGGGACACGACCCAAAATCGTGAAGGTTTTCGGCGCGACCGGAGCTATCGTTCGAGGATGGTTCCGCCCCCGCCGACGATGACGTCCGGGCTGCTGGTGTCACCGTATGCCGCCTCGTGGAGGTCGGCCGTGACGGACGATGGGTGTTGCTCCCAGCCGTCGGTGCCGGTCACCTCGTAGATTACGCCGCTCTGGCCGGAGACGAGCTTGTCGTCGCCCCGGCGGGTGATGCTGAACAGGTGATTGGAGCCGACGTCGGTCGGCGTCCAGTTCCCGCAGTCACAGTCCAGGCGGTAGATCTTCCCTGCACCGGCTGCGACGTACACGAAGTTCTTGCCGTTGTTGTTCGTGTAGCTGATGACGTCGTAGAGGCCCACCTGTGAGTCCGGGATGCCGACGGAGCTCCAGGTGCTGCCACCGTCGCTCGTCTCGAAGACCCGCGAACTCGTGTCGACCGAATGGCCGACACTGCTGTCGGAGTCGTGGAAGTCGATCGCCGGCATTGTCGACCCGCTGGTCCCGCCGGCGGGCTTGACGACGGAGTCCCAGACGACACAGCCGTCCTGGTCGTGGTGGCCCCGCATTATCTCGCCCGACCCGTTGGTGATGTACAGCACCTCGTTCTCCCGGGTCCCGGTGACGGTGATTCCCTCCCAGGTACTCGTCTTCCCCTGGGGGGCGGTGTAGTCGTACTTGATCCCTTTCGTGACGTCGTAGGCGCCCAGCGCGCCAGAGCTGCCGGCGAACCAGACGCGCTTGCCGTCGTCAGTGGGCGCGACCGCGTTCAACGCGTTGTTGCGCGTGTGCGGCCCGTCGTCGACCGCAATCTTCCAGCTACCGCCGACGCGCGTTAGGACGTTTCCGCTCTTCCCGACGGCGACCGGACCCGCCACCGTCTGTGTAACCCCCTTCAGGGCTTTCGACGTCGGCGAGGTCACCTGGGACCAGCTCGACGTCGCTGCCTGCGTGTTCTTGAAAAGCGCTGCTCCCCCCGCTGATGCCGCTGCCACACCGGTCGTCGCCTTGAGGAACGACCGGCGTGTGAATCTGCTATCGGACATACTGTACTCCATCCTGATTGTTGCAGGGAAAACTAAAAATGGTTTGGGGTAAAGAAATATTTCTAATCGAGAAAGACTTATCTCCAGGTACGAAAACCTCGGTCGGCTCGCCCCCCGAGCCGACTACCGCTCGATGACCGTACCGCTGTTCCCCACCGCGATATCTGGCTCGCCCAGGACCACCCCCAGGAGCGTATTCCCGACCGGCGTCTCGCTGGCGACCCAGCGGTTGAACGACTCCTCGCGCTCGAACACGCGCCCGCTGTCGCCGGCGCCGAGGAAGACGCCGTTCCGGCGCTCCACCGCCTGGACCCCCTTGCTGCCCGCGCTGTGTGGGGTCCAGAGCGCGCAGTCGTAATCCCCGCGCCAGATCTGGCCGTTGTCGCCGCCGACGTGGGCGTGGTTCGAGCCGTTGATGACGTCGAAGAGCGGATTGACGGCGTCGTCGATGCCGCTCTGGACCCACGTCCACCCGCCGCCGCTGTTGGAACTCCTGGTTTCGTAGACGTTGCCGCCGTTGCTCACGACCAGGCCGTCGGATTTCGTGCGGAAGTCCACCGCAGTCAGGGTGTCGCTCCCGCCGGTGTCTTTCGTCTCCCAGTCGAACGTGCCGTTGTCCGTGCGCTTCCCGTAGAGAGTCATCCCTGAACCCATCGTCAGGTGGAGCTCCTCGTTGTCGACGCGGCCGACCACCTCGACGTCGTGGAAGACGTTGCTGATGCCGGTTGGCTGTGACCAGTCGGTCATCGTCCCCGTCTCCACGTCGTACTCGCCGAGCACACCGGATTTTCTCGCCATCCAGAGGCGCGCGCCGCCGTCGGTGACGGCGGCCCCAAGGAGCGTCTTGTTGTTCCCGCTCGGCCCATCGCTAACCGGCATCTCCCAGCCGCTGGACGTGCGGTGGATGACTGACCCGCTCTGGCCGACGGCGAACGGGCCCGTCGCGGTATCGACGACCTCGTACAGCGTCTTCGCTGTCGGCGACATCACCTCGGACCAGCCGCTGGCGCCTTGGACCGTGCTGAGACCAAGGCCTGCGACACCCCCGATGGCTGTCAATCCTGCGGATGCCAGCACCTGGCGGCGGCTGACGCACTCCCCCATTGTGGTTCACCTGACTCACTCACGATACAGCAAAAGGAGTTGGGGTCTAATTCTGGGCGCCTCAGGTGCCAGCACAGCCCGTTTCGGCCGCTACCTACTCACCC
>CAYXXM010000153.1:0-5479 GCA_964469085.1 uncultured Haloferacaceae archaeon | reverse complement strand
GACAAACTCGTCGAGAAGAGCGGCGACGACACGCTCTACAACCTCTCGCGGATGAACTCCGAACTGGAGAACTCCCGCATCTCCATCATGGGCATCTCCAACGACCTGAAGTTCACCGACTTCCTCGACCCGCGGGTCAAATCGAGCCTGGGCGAGGAGGAGATCGTCTTCCCGCCCTACGATGCGAATCAGCTCCGGGACATCCTCCAGCATCGCTCTGACCCCGCGTTCAAGGAGGACGCGCTGACTGACGACGTGATTCCGCTCTGTGCGGCCTTTGCCGCCCAGGAGCACGGCGACGCGCGCCGCGCGCTCGACCTGCTCCGCACCGCGGGCGAACTCGCCGAGCGCAGCCAGGCCGAGATCGTGGAGGAGCAACACGTCCGGCAGGCCCAGGACAAGATTGAACTCGACCGCGTCGTCGAGGTCGTGCGCACGCTGCCGACCCAGAGCAAGATCGTCCTGTTCGCGACCATCCTGCTGGAGAAAAACGGCGTCCACAACATCAACACGGGCGAGGTGTTCAACATCTACAAACGGCTCTGCGAGGAGATCGACGCCGACGTCCTGACCCAGCGCCGCGTCACGGACCTCATCTCCGAACTCGACATGCTGGGCATCGTCAACGCCGTCGTCGTCTCGAAAGGGCGCTACGGCCGGACGAAGGAGATCTCGCTCTCCGTCCCCGTCGAGGAGACCCAGGCCGTGCTGCTCAGCGACTCCCGCTTCGGCGATATCGAGAACGCCCAACCGTTCGTCCAGGCCCGCTTCGACAACTGACCCGGTTCGACGTGCTTTTCTCGACCGTTCGACGGCCCAATCCAGCCACGCGCCACCGACGGCTGGACTCGCGCATCTCCTACCGCTGCACTCACGCTCCATCTATCCGTTGCACTCACGCTCGAACGACTGCTGCACTCACGCTTCATCTATCCGTTGCACTCACGCTCGAACGACGGCTGCACTTGTCGGTGTTGCGTCGACGACCTCCCCAGATGCAGCCGCCAAACCTGTTACGGAGGCATCTGAAACGTCGGTCGCAGGCAGCGTCGCGGACTCCGTCGTGAGTGAACTCCCCGAGGCTGCGGCTGCCGACGTGATGCCTGGAACAGTGGGGCTCCCCGTCGCGGCGCCGGAGACGCCGAGCCTGACCCAGCCCAGGTACGGAATCCGGACTCTGGCCGTGCCGACGAGCCATGATGGCTTCACCGGCGAGGTGAGGCCGTTGGCCTGGTCGTACCGGGCGTTGTTGTCCCCCTTGGTGACGAAGCCGTCGTGGGGCGCCGGGCAGTTGAGCAGTTCGTCACAGTCTTCAGCGTTGACGTAGTCCGAGTCCGCTTTATCGTACCAGTTCTCGCCCTCCTCGACCCAGAAGCGCGCACGGTGGATGATTGGCGGTCCACCCCTCGATGGGTTGTTGTACACCACGACCGAGCCGTAGTTCTCGAACGTGCGGTAGTCCTGCTGTTTCCCGGTTCGGTAGGTGACGACGCCGGTGTCCTCGTGGGCGTAGTCCGGCATGTACCTGCCCGGTTCGGTGACGAACACCAGGTCGCCTTTCTGCATGTGCGGATCCATGCTCTGGCTCTCGATGGCGACCATCGGCGGCCAGACGCCGCTGATGGCGAACAGCAGCAACCCGACCAGCGCCACCGTGGCGACGCTGGTCAGCATCTCCCGGATGAACATCAGCGGCCCCGTCTCGGCGGTCCGGAACCTGGTCAGCAGGCTCTCCTCGTCCGTCGAGCGGTCCGACGGTGACTTCGGAGGGGGACCGTCTCCTGCACTCATCTATACAGGCGTTTCGCGGGCCCGGGTATAGGGTTTCTGTCTGCGTCGCCGTGACACCCACCTGGACAGCGGGACGGAGTTCGCTCCGCGCGTGGCCGTAACCGACACCCTTTCGGTTCATAGGGTTCGCGGGACGATATGGCACGAATCCAGGCGGCGGATTATCACGACATCGCCAAACCGGGGGAGGTGCGGCTGTCACCAGACGGCGAGGACGTCGCGTTCGTACGACAGGAGCCCGAGGACGACGAGAGCTACGAGGCGACCGTCCACGTCGTTCCGAGCGACGGGAGCGAGCGCCCGCAGCAGTTCACCGTCGCCGAAGGCAACGACAGCCAGCCGCGGTGGTCCCCCGACGGCGACCGCATCGCCTTCGTCTCCAACCGGGGCAAGGCCGACGACCGGCCCCAGCTCTGGCTCATTCCCGTCGACGGCGGCGAGGCCCGGCAGGTGACGGAGGTCCCCGCCGGCGTCCAGTCCATCGAGTGGTCACCGGACGGAACCCGTATCGCGTTCACGCAGTCGACGACCGCCGAGGAGCGTGACGAGGGCCTCGACGTCGACATCGGCGACGAGGAGGAGTACGAGCGGGAGGACCCCGACCCGCGCGTCATCGACCGGACGACCTACCGCACAGCTGAATCGTACTTCGACGGCGCCCGCTCGCACGTCTACCTCGCTCACGTTGGCGACGGCCTCGTGGGGGCCGAGGACGTCTCGGTCGAGCGCCTGACCGACGGCGACGTCGACTACAACGCGCCCGAGTGGGGCGCCGACGCGACGCTCTACTACGCGGCCAACGACGTCGGCGAGGACCCCGACGACTCCGTTCGGTACTCCATCTACGCCCACGACACCGATGCCGACGTGGCCGAGAAGGTCCACGAGTCCAGTGGCTGGGGAGCAGGCCTTGCCGCGAACGGCGAGGGTGACCTGGCCTTCCTCTACAGCGAGGAGGAGCAATCGAGCATCCAGCCGACCGAACTCAAAGTCCTCGACGTCGCGAGCGGCGACGTGGCCTGGATCACCGAGGATATCGACCGGGGACTCGGGTACGAGGCCGCACCGCAGTGGACGCCCGACGGCGACCGACTGGTGTTCTCGACGCCCGACGAGGGCAAAACCAGCGTCTGGTCGGCGCCCGGCGACGCGACCGAGGCGCCCCGGCGCGTGGTCCGCCCCGGCGCCGTAAGCGCCGGCAGCGTCGGCGAGGACCGCGTTGCCTTCGCGATGAGCGAGTGGGACCACCCCGGCGACGTGTTCGTCTGCCCGCGCGAGACAGCCGACGACCCTGGCCTCGACGGCGGCGCGGGCGTCGACCGCGACGACTGCACCCGCCTCTCGGCCATCAATGCCGAGTACCTCGAAGAGGTCGACCCGCAGGAACCCGAGGAACTCCACGTCGACTCCGAGCAGGGCCCGGTACACGGCTGGACCATCACGCCGGAGGGGTTCGACGAGGACGAAACGTATCCGCTCGCCGTCGAGGTGCACGGCGGCCCACACGCGATGTGGACCACCGCGGGAACGATGTGGCACGAGCTCCAGACCCTCGCCGCCCGCGGCTACGTCGTCTACTGGTCGAACCCCCGGGGCTCGACGGGCTATGGCACCGACTACATGCAGGCCATCGAACGCGACTGGGGCGACGTGACCCTGACAGACGTGATGGCGGGTGTCGACCTGCTGACCGACCGGGAGTATGTCGACGCTGACGACGTCCATCTGACCGGTGGCTCCTTCGGCGGCTACATGACCTCGTGGACTGTCGGCCAAACTGACTTTTTCACCTCCGCGGTCTCACAGCGCGGCGTCTACGACCTCACCGGCTTTTACGGCTCCACCGACGGCGCCTACAAGCTCGTCGAGGGCGATTTCGACACGACGCCGATGGACGAACCGGCGTTCCTCTGGGAGCACTCCCCGACGGGCCACGCACAGAACGTCGAGACGCCGACGCTCGTCATCCACTCCGACGACGACTTCCGGACGCCCGTCTGCACGGCCGAACTCTGGTACCGGATGGTCCGCAAACAGGGAACCGACACTCGCTTTGTCAGGTATCCCCGCGAGGGGCACGAACTCTCTCGCTCGGGTGAACCCGGCCACGTCGTCGACCGCATCGAGCGCATCGCGCGCTGGTTCGATGGCTACAGCGACCACCACGACGCCGAGCGCGCGCTCGACAGGGACCGCAATGATGGACTCTCGGCCGACGAGGAGGAGGCGCAGGAGGACGACGCCGCAGCGGACGCTGACGACGAAGTGGAGGGTGACGACGACGCGGACAATCCCTGAGACGACGACGCCGAGAGCGTCGACCAGGGTGCCGAGGACGGCGACGACGGAGAGGGTGAAGGCTGCGACGGAGAGGATGCCGAACCCGTGCTGAGGACGGCGATGGTGATGACTGCGACGGCGAGAACGCTGAAACCGGTGACGGCGACGAGTACCGTTACGAATCGCTATGTAGCGCTCCGGTGGACGCCTTCCGGTGGGTGTCAGACATGCTCCCTTCACCGGGTCTCGATGTGAAGCAAAGGGGTTCAATCGACAGACGGCGAAAGAGCCTTTCGGCCGTCGTCCGTACCCCAACTATGACCGATTGTCGCTACTGTGGCAGTGCCGTCGAGGAGCACGGCGCGGTGTACGTTTCTGAGGGGGAGCCGGACGGCGAGCCGCTCCCGTTCTGCAACTACGCCTGTCTCACGGCGCACATCGACGCCGAGAACCTGGTGACGAACGCGTCGTGTAACTGGTCACCCGAGGCCTGACCGGGCCGTCCGTCGCTCTGCCCGGAGCTGCGCTACCACCTGCCCTGAAGCGGCCGGTCCCGTATCCTTTTGCCCGTGCCTCTCCGAGAGCCGGGCGTGCCACAAGAGTCCCACCGGCGTCTCGTGCGCGAACTCACGAGTCGCGGCTTCAACGCCGAGCGGGAGGCCGTAACCCGCCTGGCAAGCGCCGCGGACCCCGACCGCGCGCTCGACGCGGCTGTCGACGCCGCCCCGGCGGACGCCGTCGTCATCACGACGGAGCACGTCGAGGAAGCGCTCGAAGGGGGGCTCCAGGCCGACACGACAGCGAAACCGGCCGCACCCGGCGACGAGCCCTCGCCGAGCGCGCGCGAGAAAGCGCCGACGGACATGGGCGCCGGCAACGACCCCACGCCGGCCACGGAACTGATGACCGGCGACGACGGCTCCGGATCACCTGCCGTTTCGACTGGAGCCACAAATTTTGAAAATCACTCGAAAGCGGGGGGAGGTGGAGGTGAAACGGGGGGGTCTCCAATAGTCGAGGCGGACGCGGTCGGCACCCGGTCGCCCACGCCGGCAGAGATCCGCAACGACGTGACGGGAGAGAGCACCGGCACCGGCGAGTACGAGGAGTTCGTCGGCGTGTTTCGCGACCGGTACGAGCGGCTTTCGGGGCTGCTCGGGGGCCGGGTGAACCACCGACCGGCGGAGGCGATACAGTCGATGGGCGGCGGCACTGATGCCGAGTTGGTCGGCCTCGTCGACGAGATTCGTACGACGGCTTCGGGCCACTGGATCATCGAACTGGAGGACACCACCGGGACGTTCCCCTGTCTGGTGATGAAGGACCGGACGTTCGCGCCGCTGGTCGAGGACGTGCTGCTGGACGAGTGTCTGGCGGTGTCGGGCACCCTCGCCGACGACGGCGGCAT
>CAYXXM010000152.1:0-5493 GCA_964469085.1 uncultured Haloferacaceae archaeon | reverse complement strand
CTCGTGGAGGTCGTCGTCCATTGGAGGTGGCTACCGGGCGGGGTGGCAAAAAGGGCCTGAATCGGTCGGCGACGTCCGCGGGTTGGGCCGAGGAGTGTCGTTCCGCAGCGGCGCCCCTTCGTGTGTTCGAAATCGCCATTCCGAAATCAGGATCTCAACAGCGCCGTACGATGGGATGTCACCCGTTCACAGTGACTGCCCGGTCAACTCGGCTACATCCCCAATCGAGAGTGACTTCGACCTCGTCTGCGTTTTCAGGATAGTAGGTCGGCTCCACCCAGATGCTATGAGAGGTTTCACTCCCCTGAGAAACCGCAACTGAAACCTCGCCGTAATCCGAAATCTCACCAGCCCCAAATTCTGCGATGAATTGCCCACCCTTCTCGCCAGTATTCCTGACGGTGAACGACGCTGTAAAGCCTTCATCCTTCCCGACCGAGTCTGGCACACTCAGCGACTGTAGTTTGAATTCAGGGGACTTTTCGAACGCATCGACTGTGCGTTTCGGGAGTTTCCACCGGACTGGTGGATTGGAGCCCGCAGGCATCACGACGCTTCCGGTCTGAGCCTCATCAACGGGAATCGCGAAGGCTGGTAGCTTCGCCCCCTCCCCTTTGTACGTTCCCTCCGGGAATGCCCAGTACCACTGCTGTTCCGGACGGGGATACCGCACGTCGTCCAGGTCGATGGCAAACCGAATATCTTCCAGGACTGAGTTACCATCACTATCGGTTGCTTCGACATCGACGACGGCGAACTGATACCCATCCACACAGGCCACGTCGATATGCGTGGGACTCCCGACCGACGTTGAACGGATGTGTTTCCTGACATAGACATCGTGAACGGTGACTGTTTGTCCGGTCTGGGATTCAAATGTCTCCCCCACCGAGAGCGACCTGTCAGGTGTCGGGGACTGCGTCGGGGTCGACTCTGTCGGGGTCGATTCTGTCGGTGGAGATGTTGGTTGTTCAGATGTCCTAGCGGGAGTTGTTCCATTTTGTCTCGCGCATCCACTCAAAAGACCCAAACCGATACCGAGATGTTGGAGGGCTTTCCGGCGGGGTATTTTTTCCATGTTGGCAATTGGCACCGATAAGGTAAGTGTTTCGTGATTATTCCTCGCGGTGATACTGGGTCCATTTCGGCACCGCCCGAAGGAACAACCCGTAGCCGACGAGCGCCAGCACGCCGCCGAACGTCGCGAGTCCAGCCAGCAGCCACGCCGGAATCGGCGCGAGCGCGAACGCGACCACCAGCACCGGCACGAGCGGCAGCATCATCGCGACGCCGAACCCAACGAACAGGGAGCTGTCGAGGAGGAACTCGTCGGGCGAGAGCCCGGCGAGGGAGACGGTCACGCCGAAGATGTAGCAGGCCACGCCCACGAGCAGCAGCGCGCCCGCGAGCGCATCGAGCGGGGGCGCGCCGTGGCGGGCGAGCGCGACGCCGTAGAACACCAGGCCGATTACTGGCCCGAGCAGGAGAAACGCCCGGAGCTTCCCGCGCAGCACGCTTCCGGTGTCCAGCGGGTGGGCGAGATACCCGTCCACGTCGTCGACCTGTGTGAGCCAGTTGTAGGTGGTGAAGCCGGTGAGTCCCAGAATCGCACCGAAGGAGACACCGACCGCGGGGGCGACGCCCGTGATCTTCCCGGCAAGGTCGACCAGCGCGGCGGTCACGCCGTACAGCACCGCCGCGGAGACGAGCACCTTCACCAACCCGCCTTCGCTGCGGTGCACGTCGAGCAGCGTCTTCGTCGCGACGGCCTCACCGACACGGGTGTCCAGCCGGCGGAAGACGGCGGTGAGCGACCGTGAGTTCCCCCCACCGGTCGGGTCGAAGACCAGGCCGCCAACCACGAACGTGATACCGATAAGCGCCAGCGCGCCCGCGACACGAGGGAGCGTCGGCGACTCGAAGACGCCGTACGGCGTGTAGGCCACCACCGGAACGCCCGCAACCCACGTCGCGACGCCCGCGACGGCAAACCCGAGCAGTAGTGCCGGCCCGGCCCGGCCGTGGCCGACGAGGCCGACTGCCGTTACCGTGAGACCGATGCCGAGCACGAACGTGGCTGTCAGCGTCCCCCAGAGCAACGCGAGCGTGGACACTGCGACGGTCCCGCGCACCAGCGCCGCCGGGAGGAATCCGACCGCCATCGGGAGCATGAACAGCAGCGCGTAGTAGACGACCTCCTTCGCGACGAACGTCGCCAGCAGCCGTTGCCGGGAGAGCGGCAGGGTCCGCCCGGAGAACACGAGCAGCGTCACGCCACCCAGCAGGTCCTGCATGGCGTCCCGCCCGACGAAGCCGATTGAACCGGTGTGGATGCCGAACACCAGCGCGAGCGCGTGGAGCCCCGCAAGTACCGCACCCGGGTCGGTATCGACGACCGCCAGCAGTTCCACGGCGGCCGCGACCAGCGCCGCGATGACCAGCGGGAAGATGCCGAACCGGTTCCCGCCGAGGAGTCGGCTGTGGAGTCGCCACTCCTCGCGCAGCATCTCCACGAACAGCCGGCGGTTATCGACCATCGGTCTCCCCGCCCGTCTCGTGTGTCAGTCCGCTGGACTCCTTGCCCGCGTCCGTCAGTCCGACGGCATCCGCGGCCGCCGCGTCGGCCTCACCGCCCGCTGGTTCGACGTGCTCAATGAACGCGTCGAGCAGGCTCGTTTCCGGACCCAGGTCGGCCGGCACAACCTCGGCGACGAGGCTACCGGCGCTGACGATGCCGACCTGCGAGCAGAGTTCGGCGGCCACCTCGACGTTGTGGGTGGAGACGACCACGGTGTTGCCGGCCTCGCGGTACTCCCGGAGGAACCGTTTGACCCGTTCCTGCACCAGCGGGTCGAGGTTCGCCAGCGGTTCGTCGATGAACACCAGGTCGGGTTCGTGGAGGAACGCGCCCGCGATCATGGTCTTCTGCTGTTGGCCCCGCGAGAGGTCCGTCGAGAGGGTGTCGAGCTTTCCCGCGAACCCGAGGCGGTCGCCCCACGCGGTCGTCCGGTCATCGACGGTTCCGTCGTCCAGCCCCCGGACGGCGCCGACAAACTGTAGGTACTCCCGCGGGGTGAGGAAACTTGGCGGCGACTCCTTCTCTGGGAGGATGCCAACCAGCTCGCGGACCTCGACGGGCGCGGCTGCGGGGTCGACGCCGAGCACCGTCGCTTCGCCGGCGTCCGGGACGATCTGGCCGGTGAGTAGCTCCATCGTCGTCGTCTTGCCGGCGCCGTTCGGGCCGAGCAGGCCGTAGAGGGCTCCCGATTCGACGGACAGCGTGAGGCCGTCGAGGGCCGTCACGTCGCCGTAGGCCTTCCGCAGGTCGTCGGTTCGAATCGCGGTCATTGCTGCGAGGGTTGGGCATCGGGGGTGATAGTTCGGGGGGTCGCTTTCGGCCGCGGTGGTACGGAGCCAAGAGTTACGCCCCCAGGGGGTGAGAGAAGAACAATGGCGTCGGATTGGAGCATCGCGGACATGCCCGACCAGTCGGGCCGCACAGTCGTGGTCACCGGGGCGAACAGCGGGCTCGGCCACGCGGCGACGGAGGCGTTCGCCCGGCGCGGCGCCGACGTGGTGATGGCCTGCCGGAGCCTTGAGCGCGGCCGAGCGGCCGCCGCAGATATCCGACTCGGGACGGGCGACGGCTCGCTCACGGTGATGGAGCTGGACCTCGCGGACCTGGACTCCATCGGCACGTTCGCCGAATCGTTCGAGACGGCATTCGACGAACTCCACACCCTCTGTAACAACGCCGGCGTGATGGCGACGCCGCGCCGGCAAACCGCCGATGGCTTCGAACTCCAGTTCGGCGTGAACCACCTGGGCCATTTCGCGCTCACGGGACTGCTGCTCGACGTCCTGCAGGAGACGAGTGCGGAATCACGGGTCGTCACCCACAGCAGCGCGATGCACGAGCGCGGCGAGATCGACTTCGACGACCTGCAGAGCGAGGAGTCCTACGACAAATGGAGCGCGTACGCCCAGAGCAAGCTCGCAAACGCCCTGTTCGGGTTCGAACTCGACCGGCGACTCCGTACGGCGGGTGCGAGCGTCTCCAGTGTCGTCTGTCACCCGGGCTACGCCGACACGGACCTCCAGCGACGCGGTCCGGAGATGGCCGGCTCGATGGCCCGGCTGCTGGTGATGCGGGCTGTCAACCTGTTCTTCGGGCAGCCTGCCAAACAGGGGGCGCTGCCGCTGCTCTATGCCGCGACGTCGCCGGCAATCGTGGGCGGGGAGTACGTCGGCCCCGGGGGGCTGATGAACATGCGCGGCCCGCCGGAGACACAGGAGCCGAGCCAGCAAGCCGTCGACGCAGAGACCGCCGACCGGCTCTGGGCCGTCTCCGAGGAGCTAACCGGCGTCGAGTACCACTTGCCCCAGCCGGAGTGAGCAGTCGGGCGCGGCGCACGGCCACCCAAAAATCCCCAAACCGCCGGCGTCCAACTGTTACTGGAACGTCCGAGCGACGCCCGTCTCCGGCTCGGTCTCCACGTCGCTCTTCTGGAACCGCTGCTCGATCTCCGCGTACTGCTCGCGGGTTTCCGCCGTGACGGAGGGCGCGACCTCGCCGAGCGCGGCTTCGAAATGCTTCATCGTCACGCGGACGTTGCCGACGCTCTCGGTGGTTTCCTCGGGGGAGACGCTGTTGATGAACTCCCGGGTGGCGTTCATCGACGCCTCGCGGCAGAGCGCCTCGATGTCGGCGCCGACGTAGCCGTCCGTGCGGCTCGCAATCTCGTCGAGGGAGACGTCGTCGGCCAGCGGCTTGTCCGCGGTGTGGACGTCGAGGATGGCCCGGCGGGCCGGCTCGTCCGGCACCGGCACGTGAACGTGGCGGTCCAGTCGGCCGGGCCGGATGAGCGCGCTGTCGATGAGGTCCGGCCGGTTGGTCGTCGCGACGACGACCACGTCCTCCAGTTCCTCCAGCCCATCGAGCTCCGTCAGTAGCTGACTGACGACCCGCTCGCTGACCCCGGAGTCCCCGGTGTTCCCCCCGCGTTCGGTCGCGATGGCGTCGATTTCGTCGAAGAACACCACCGTCGGGGCGTTCTCGCGGGCCTTGCTGAAGATTTCGCGGACGCCCTTCTCGGACTCGCCGACGTACTTGTCGAGCAGTTCCGGCCCCTTCACCGAGATGAAGTTGCTCTCGGCCTCGTTGGCGACGGCTTTCGCCAGGAGCGTCTTCCCGGTTCCGGGCGGGCCGTAGAGCAGGACGCCCTTCGCGCTGTCGACGTCCATCTGCGCGAACACCTCGGGGTAGTCGAGCGGCCACTGGATGGTCTCCCGCAGTCGTTCCTTGGTGCCCTCCAGCCCGCCGACGTTCGCCCAGGTGACGTCGGGGACTTCGACGAACACCTCGCGGAGCGCCGAGGGCTCGATGCCCCGCAGCGCCTCCGTGAAGTCCTGCTCGGTGACGTCCAGGCGTTCCAGCGTCTCGGCGTCGATCTCGTCGGCCTCCAGGTCGAGCTCCGGGCGGAACCGCCGGAG
>CAYXXM010000151.1:0-5525 GCA_964469085.1 uncultured Haloferacaceae archaeon | reverse complement strand
TCCACGGCTCGCCACCCTCGGCCTGCACGACCGGCGGGAGCTGTTCGTGGTCGCCGACCAGCACGAACCGGTCGGCGAGGTTGATGGCCGCCAGCGTGGCCGGTTCGGTGAGCTGAGAGGCTTCGTCGACGATGGCCACGTCGAACTGCTCCTCCCGCAAAACGCGGGAGCCACAGGAGGCCGTCGTCGCCGCCACCAGCGGCGCGTCGCGGAGCTCCGCGATCCGCTCGCCGGGGTCGCCGGCCCGCGCAAGCCGGCTGTCCTGCATGTCTGCGCGCACGCCGGATTCCGTGCCGAATCGGACAATCTCCTCGAACCCCTGGTCCCGGACCGCCGCCAGCGCGTTGTCGACGGCGCGGTTGGTGAACGCCGAGAGTAACACCCGCTCGCCCTGCTCGACGAGCGCCCGGACCGTCCGGGCGATGGTGTAGGTTTTCCCTGTCCCGGGAGGTCCGTGGACCAGCGCGAAGTCCTCGGCGCGGTTCGCCAGATTGACCGCCTCGTTCTGGGCCTCGTTGTTGTCGATGTACTCCCGTTCCGCCCCCGAAAATTCGGGCTCGCGCCGCCCGAACAGCACCTCCTTCCGCTCGGGGTTACCTTTCAATACCGCGTCGTGGAGCGCGGTCAGCATCCGGTCGACAGAGAGCTCCGATGGATAGACGTCGAGGCGCCGCAGGTCGACCTGTTCGTCGGCCTCGACGACGACTTCGCGGCCGACGTGTTCACCGTCAGCTGTCGCGGCGCCTCCGTCCGCCGCGCCTGCCTGTGCCGCGGCGCCATCCCCGAGCCGCTGAATCCGGCAGAGCTCCGCGTGCCCACCCACGGGGTCGCCATCGCTCGCCAGTGCCACGTCCCCCGCCCGGAGTTTCGAGACGGCCTCGTCGGGCGTCCGGGCCCGAAGGCGCCAGCGCCCACCTGGGAGTTCCTCCCGACCGAGCGGTTCCAGGTCGATCAGCGCCCGGTCGTCCGCCGCGCGTTCCGCGGCGGACTGCTCCCAGAGTTTGCGGTACGCGGCGTGGGTCTTGCGGCGCTCGGCCTCGACGGCCCGGTAGAACTCGGCGACGTACTCCCGTTCCTCGGCGGGCAGGGGCTGGCCGATCTGTCCGGCCTTCGACTCCTGGTCGAGACGGCCGGAGACGACCATGCAGGTGTCCTGCTCGAAGCAGTACTGACAGGTTGCGTCGGCCTCGAACCCCGTGGGGACGGACATGTCGTACTCCATTGCCGCCAGTTCGTTGCGGGTACGGACGACGAATCGCAGGAGCCCGCGGCCCACGGAGAACTCCTTTGCCGGTGAGAGGTCACCCGTTGCGTCGCTCCGGTCGAGCGCGGTGTTCTTGGTGTACAGCAGCGTCCCGGTGTCGGCCTCGGCAGACGGTGGCTGACTGCCCGATGGACTGGGTCCCTCGACGTCGACGCCATGCTCATCGAGCATCAGGGCGTAGCAGGCCGCCTGTATCTTGTCCTGAAACCGCGGCTCGCGGTTGGTGTTCTTCCCCGTCTTGAGTTCGACGGGCATCCCGCGGCGCAGTGCGTCGGCGCGGCCCTTCACGCCGAAGGTGGGGGAGATGAGCGTGTACTCCGAGCGCCAACTGTCCGCCTCGGTGAGTGTGCCCTGATTCAGCCACCCCTCGATGGCGGCGGCGTTGCGCCGCACCTCGTCGACCACCTCGTCGCGCTCGTAGCCCAGGGCGCCCAGTTCAAGGCCGGCCTCGCGGACCCGGTGGTCGATGGCCTCCTCCAACGCTCTCCCCCGGAGCAGGTCGCCGAAAACCTCGTGAACGACGGTCCCCTTGACGACTGGGTAGTTCAGCGGGACCCCCGCGAGTTTGTTGAGGTAGTACATCCGGGGACACTGCACCCACGACCGGATGTCGGTCACGTCGACGAGGAACTCTGGTTCCAGCACCACCCAGGAATCGGGGGTGGTCTCGTAGGTCGTCTCGCCGCGGAATTCACTCTCCTCCGCGTCCGTCACCAGCAGTTCCATTCCATCCTCGGCGTACTCGGCCGTCTCGGTCCACTTGTTCCAGAGCGTCACCCGGACCGGGTCGGCGGCGCCGCGGTCCGGCCGGACGGTAAGCTCCACGAGGTCGGTATTCGCGTCGCCGACGGTTCGGGGCTCGGCGACGTCGACGATGGGGCCCCGGATACGCATTGTCGACGGAAGTAGGTCGCCGGGGTAAATGGTGTCGATGCAGCCGGTCGGCGCTTACTTGCCGGCCGTGACTTCGAGGATGACGTTCTCCTTCTCGCCGGTCGTGATGTGGGCCACAACGTTCTCGACGTCCGGCGCGTCCTCGTCCCCGGGGGTGATGAAGACGCTATCCACCAGCGGGCTGGATTTGGCGAACTGGACCTCCTGCTGGACCGCCTCGTCGATCTTCACCCGCACCTTGTACTCGACTGGCTCGGTCATCACGCCGTGCCAGACCCGTTCCCCGTTGGCGTCGATGGTGAACGTCTGCTCCAGCGGCGTCGGGTCACCGAACGTCTGGGTTGCCTTGGCGTAGACCTCGTGGCCCCCGGCCAGCGAGTTCTTGACGAGCAAGCCGTAGGAATCGGTGCCAGCGTCGGGTCCCGGAGTCGGGGTTGGTGTCCCGCCTATCCCGGAACACCCTGCCAGGGCGCCGAGCACCACCGACCCGGTGGTCGCCAGCATCTCACGTCGGTCCGGTTCCGCGTTCCGGAGGACCATGCGGAAATTCGTTCGGCCAAAACTAATAACGATTTTGACGGGGTGGCGCTCTCAACGCAGTAGACCGGTTCGGCGCTCCCAACGCAGTTGACGGGTTCGGCGCTCCTCAGGCCTTGCAGCTATCGGTGGTTCCCGAACCAACCGGCCGCGAAATCCACCAGCGCAGGTTGGTCGATCAACGTCGCCGCCGCCGCACCGACCTCCCCCTCAACGACCGTTTCCGAGCGCTCCGCTTCGAACGCCGCGCCGACCTCCGGGAAGTCGTCGTTACTGATGGCGATGTTCTCCCACTCGACCCAGGTCCGGTCGCCGTCCCGCAGCACCGGCGCGCCCTCGGTGACCGTCTCCGTCTCGAACGCGCCGCGGTACTCCGCCAGATGAAGCGAGGTGTTCGTCTCGTACCCCGTCCCGAGCATCAGCACCCGCCCGCCTCGGTCGTACACCAGCCCGAGCGGCGAGTCGTCGCCGATGGCGTTGCCGAACGGGTGGTCGGCGACGAGTTCCTCGGCCTCGGCGCCCCAGGCCGCGAAGGAGTAGAGCGGATGCCGGCTCCGAACCGCGTCCGGGTAGGTGCGGAAACACTCCGCGACGGCACCCATCGAGCGCGTCGGCGTCACCGCTGTTCGGAACGGCGGCATCCCCTCGCGTATCTGCTCGACCCAGTGGTCGGGCACCGGTGGGTTCGACCAGACCGAGGGGTCGCTGTACTGCGTCGAGTGGGTCGGCATCACGATAGTCCCGTTCGCCGTGAGCACCCGCTGGAGGGCGTCGACGACGGCCTGTGGCCCGCCGGCGACCCAGCCGAGTTCGCTCAGCGAGGCGTGCACCACCAGCGTCTCGCCCGCCTCGACGCCGAGGGCACGGAGGTCCGCGGCGATACGGTCGACGGTGAGTGGGTCGTCCACCCTATCGACCGCGGCGTGTTCGCCCATAGCGGGATGCCGGGTGGCGCCGTTAGATGCTTTGTGGATTCCAAATCGCCGTCGGTGGCGAGGATGCGCCGGCGTCGCGGCTCGTACCGGACCGCCGCGTTCAAGCCGTCGCCACCCCTCCCGGCTGTATGGTCGCAATCGCACCGCAGCGTTCGGGGTCGCCGTGATGGTCGGCTCCAGCATCGACGCCGCGGACCGCAGTCGCGCCGCGCTGTGGTTCAAACTCGGGTTCACCCTGCTGGTCGGGCTCTCCGCGGGGTTGGTCTCGCTGCAGGTCGGCGCCAGCAGCGAGTTCACGCTGGCGGCAGTCGTCGTCGGCACCGCCATCGGGGCCGTCATGACCTGGTTCGTCGCCCGGGAACTCCGGCGCATCCAGCCCGATGGGCTGGCCGAGCGCCGGACGCGTGGCCGCGAGTAGCGCTCGCCCGGAGCCCGCGCCAGTACGGATGAAGCATTTGCCCCTCCGGGTCCTCTGACACGTCATGGCCACCACGCACACCGCACGCGGGTTCGCCCCGCGGCGCGGCCGACAACTGCTCGTTCGATGTGCGGCTATCGCCGGAGGCTCACGGTCCGTGAACCGACCGGCGCGCAGTCGGTGGGGCGCCGACGCGTGAACCGCAACCGGCTGACGCTGGTTCGGCGCGTCGGGGCGGACACGCTCGCGCTCGCCATCGTCTTCGGACTCGCCTCCGTGCCGTGGACGTACGCCTTCGTCGCGGGCCTGGAGATTCCGCTCTGGCCGGCGTTCATCGGCTCGGCGTCGTTCTACGCCGCGGGCGGCGGGCTGGACGGGCTGAAGCTGGGCGCCGCGAGCAACGCTGCCGGTATCGCCTACGGCGCGGCGACGCTCTGGCTGGTGAACAGTTTCCTCGGCGGCGGCGTGGTCGCCCTCAGTGTCGTCGTCGGCGCGTTCATGTTTCTCGCGAGCCTCCACGCGGCCGTCGAGACGCTCTCCTTTACCCCGGGCGGGTTCTTCGGCTACGCCACGCTGTTCAGCGTTCACGCCGCCGACGCGACGGCGTTCGGGGTCCCCGGACTGGCCGGCGAGACGCTCGCGACGGCGCTCTCGATGCTGCTCGGTGCCCTCATCGGCCTCGGGACCGAGAGGCTGAGCGACGCGCTGACGTGACCGAAACGGTTTGCCGACGTGAACGACACGGTTCGTTGATTTGATGAAACGGGTCGCTGACGTGATCGAAACGATTCGCTGCCGTGACCGTCGCGGCGCGGCTACAGAACTCCCCGCGGCGGGCGCCACGTCGTCATCGGGTTCCCGTCAGGTAACTCCCACAGTTAAGCCGCTCACGCCCGGCTATCTCCCCATGACCGACCCATTCGTCGTCGTCGGCGGCGACGCCGCCGGCCTGAGCGCGGCGAGCAAGCTTCGACGCGAGGACCCCAACCGCGAGGTGGTCGTCTTCGAGAAAGGCGATTGGGTCTCCTACGCCCACTGCGGCCAACCCTACTACGTGAAAGGGGAGGTGGACGCGCTCTCGGACCTGCTTTCGCTCTCGCCCGACGACATCGCGAACCGGGGTATCGACCTCCGGCGCAACCACGAGGTGCTCGCTGTTGACCCCGAGACCGAAACGGTCCGGGTCGCCGACGAGGCGGGCAGGACGTTCGACCAACCCTACGGTGACCTGCTGATTGGGACTGGTGGCCACGCCGTCTCTGCCCCCATCGAGGGGGCTGGCCTGGACGGCGCGTTCACCATCCACGGGATGGACTCGGCGGCGGCGCTCCGGGCGTATCTCACGCCGCCTGCCGAAGCCGACGTGGTCGCGTTCGAAACCGACATGGTGGACGCCGCAGCCGTCGCGAAATACGCCGAGATGGAACCGCCCGACTCCGCGGCCATCGTCGGCGGGGGCTACGTCGGCGTCGAGATG
>CAYXXM010000150.1:0-5540 GCA_964469085.1 uncultured Haloferacaceae archaeon | reverse complement strand
CCTACTTCCCCCAGAACGGGTCCCGGTTCCGCATCGTGTCCAGATACGCGTTCAGCGCCTCGCGTTCGTCGGCCGGAATCTCCTCGATGAGTTCCTGTTCGAGAATCTTGGCGTGTTTCTCCGGCAGGTCGATCCAGAGCTCGTCGCCCTCCTCGATCTGACGGCCCACCGTCGGCCCGTCGATGGCGACGCTGACGCGACTCCCCATCCGGGCCTCGCTCACGTCCTCACCCTGCTCCTGCATCCCCGAGAGTTCGCCGACGCGGACCGGCTCGCCGTCCTCGAACTTCGCGACGCGGCGGTTGTTCTCGATGGTGCCGGCCAGGATCTCGACGCCGACCACCGCGGGGTTGTTCTGCCGGAACGTGTGGTCCTCCAGAATCCGGAACCGGGCGGGGCGGTGAATCTTGTCGAGCACCGTCTCCTGCTGTTCGCGCTGGAGCTCCTCGACGTACTCCTCGTAATCCTCGACGAGCTGATAGATTACGTCGTGGCTGAACAGCTTCACGTCCTGGCGTTCGAGTTCCCGCTCGGCGTCGGTCAGCGTGTCGACGTTGAAGCCGAGAATCACCGTGTTCTGCTCCTCCTTGGCGGTGCTCGCGACCGATACGTCCCGCGGCGCGACGTCGCCGACTTCGGCCCGGAGAATCGGGATGTCGGCCTCCCGCAGCGCGTTGGCCATCGCCTCCAGGCTGCCGAGCGTGTCGGCTTTGACGACGACGCCCTCCTCCTGCGTGTCGACCTCGATTTCGGAGAGTTCCTGCTCGACCTCCTGGATGACGTCCTCGAGCGGTCGGCCCCGAACCACGCGAATCGGTGCACCGGCCATGGCGTCGTCCAGATCCGGTGCCGCAAGCTTCACGCCGGAGGCGGCCTGCACGGATTCGAGCCGTTCGAACTCCTGTTCGGTGCGGATCTCCGAGAGCGCCCGCGGGCGCAGCAGCGCGCGAGCCTCCGTGACGATGGGTCCCTCGACGCCGCCGACGACGACGCGGTCGTCCTCCTCGACGGTGCCGTCGTAGAGCACGACGTCGATGGTCGCCCCGAACCCCTTCTCGTCCTTCACTTCGAGCACCGTTCCCTTCCCGGGGCCCGAGAGGTCGATTTCCATCTCCGCCTTCATGTAGCGCTGGGAGAGCCCCATCAGCACCGCCAGCAGGTCCGGAATCCCCTCGCCGGTCATCGCCGAGACGGGGACGACGCCGATGTTGCTCTGGAAGTCCTGGACGCGCCAGTAGAGGTCCGCCGAGAAGTCCGCATCGGAGAGCTGGCCGATGATCTCGTAGATGTTCTCGTCGAGCCTGTCCCTGGCACGCTCGGACTGGGCGTCGTAGGTCTGCTCCACCGGTGCGTCTGGCTGGGGGTTCCAGCCGGGCGTGGTGTCGATCTTGTTCGCGGCGACGACGAACGGCGTGCCGGTGCGCTGGAGGATGTCCAGGGCCTCCTCGGTCTGTGGCTGGAAGCCGTCGTTCACGTCGACGACCAGGACGGCGATATCTGCAAGCGCGCCCCCGCGGGCCCGGAGCGTCGAGAACGAGTGGTGGCCCGGGGTGTCGATGAACAGCAGTCCAGGGAGGTCGAAGTCCGGTACCTGGACGAGCTCGCCGGCCATCGAGGAGACCGTCTCCAGCGGGACCGCCGTGGCCCCGATGTGCTGGGTGATGGCGCCGGCCTCCCCCTCGGAGACGGCCGAGCCCCGGACTTTGTCCAGCAAGCTGGTCTTCCCGTGGTCGACGTGGCCGAGTACGGCGACGATGGGCGTCCGTAGCGTCCCCGTGTCTGCATCGGGATCGGCGTCTGAGTTGGCGTCAGGCATCGAAAATCACCGAGAGAACCCTCTTGTTCCGAAAATGTCGGGGGCGTCAGTTACCTGTTTCGACTCTCGAATCCGCTCCATCCGCGGGACGTAGTCCGCGACGTGCCGTCGACACGGCGTCGACGGCTGGTCGCTTGCCTCGGTCGGTTTGACGCGCCGCGGTCGGGTTCTCCACGACCGCGGCAGCAGGCTCCCTCGTCACGGCACGGAGGCCGCGACGGTCGCAGGCCGCGGTCGGGTTCTCATCAATCCAAATTCCCGTGGCGTTTATCACCCAGCACCCTGTTTACCGGGACATGGCCGATATACTCGCCGAGAACCTCTCGGGGAAAGCAGTCATGGGCTCGGACGGCACAGAGCTCGGCATGTTGTACAACATCACGATGGACCTCAAGACGGGACAGCTCCACGACCTGCTGGTCTCGCCAAGCGAGGACACGCCGCGTGGCAAGATCAACTTCGAGCGCGACGAGGGTGGCCGGTTCCGCGTGCCGGTTTCCCGGGTCCAGGCCGTGAAGGACTACATCGTCATCCGCCGGTAGATGGAGGTCCTCGACACGTCCGCGTTTATTCACGAGTACCACAGCGACGCCGACGCGGTCTCGATTCCGCTCGTTCAGGAGGAGCTCGAGGACGAGCACGCGTACCGGTTCGACGCGATGGAGGGGGCCGGGATGGAGATTCACCTGCCCGCCGAGGAGACGGTGAACCGGGTCAGCCGCGCCGCCGGCGAGACGGGCGATGCCGGCGAACTCTCCGAGACGGACTCCCGGCTGCTTGCCACCGCGTTCGAACTCGGCGCCACGCTGGTCACCGACGACTACGCGATGCAGAACGTCGCCGAAAAACTCGGCGTCGACGTCCAGGTTATCGCACACGAGGGTATCGAGGAGGAACGGGAGTGGCGGTTCCAGTGTGTCGGCTGTGGCCGCGAGTTCGACGAGGATCGAGAGCGGTGTCCGATCTGTGGCAGCGACCTGACCCGGAAGAACCCCGCCTGAACAAGTGATTGTGGGTTCGGTGTGGTTTCGTTCGTCGGGAGCGACGGATGTGGGATGATGTAGCGCCGTACAGCGGGCTTTGTCGAGGTGAAGTTCCGCTCGAAAGCGGGTCAACAACACGGGAAAGCCCCTTTCAGTCCTATCCGACCGCAGCACCGCAACCGCGGTCGGCGGCGCGAAACGCGAGCGCCTCCGTGCGCGAGCGAGCGTGAGGGGTGAGCGACTGAGCGGTAGCGAGGGAGCGAATCGGCTGGGGAGGCTGTGGCCGGTGCCGTGCGGTTGGGTGGGACAGAAAGGGGCCGTCCGCTCCGGGAAGGCGCGCGACGCAAGCACCGCAGCGAAGCGAGGAGCACAGCGAGCGCCCCGACCGGAGCGGGCGGGGGCTTTCCTGTTGTCGACCAATACTACCGCGACAAATAACGAACGAGGCGAAGGACCGGCTCTACCCAACAAAACAGCGGTATTCGCTCTCGATGACCGAACTAATCAACCCGCCACAGAGAGATACTGCATCCCGAACGCCAGGGCGTTGAACAGGCCGTGAGCGAGCGCGGGGACGACGAGGTTCCCGGTTTGCTCGTACACGATTCCCAGAACCATGCCGAGCAGGAACGCGATTGCCACGTAGGCAAGCACGCCCGGGAGTGGGCCCGCGCCGACTGAGAAATGGAGTGCGCCGAATAGCGCGCTCGCGCCGACCACCGCGGGCCAGGGCCCCCAGGCACGCCGCAGCAACCCCTGAATCGCCCCGCGGAACAGCAGTTCCTCGGCGGGACCCACGACGAGCACCGAGAGCAGTATCATCCAGAGGAAGTAGACCGGCTGGTGACTCGCCGGGTCGATGGCACGGTTCTGGACGGGCGTGATGCCGACGGCCCCCAGCGCCGCGAGCAGGCCGTACTGGAGCGCGTATAGCGCGAGGAACCCGCCGACAGCGTACGCGGCCTGGCGCCGGTCCGGCACGCCGGCGGGGAGGAGCGACCGGTCGCCCGCGGCGGCGACGAACAGCCCGACCGGTGCGACGAAGCCGGCGAACTGGAACACCGTCCGGCCGAGCTGGAACGCGGTGGTTCCGTCGGCGACGCCGAGTGCGGAAGCGGTCCCTTCCCACAGCCCCACCGCGAATCCCGCGCCGACGAGGCCGCCGACGAACAGCACGAGCGCCCGCAGTGGGGCGAAAAGCAGTGAGTACGAGGCTTCCGGCGCCTTGCTCATACCGGAGCGAGTCGGTCGGCGGGGAAAGCCGTAACGGTCACAGCGGGCCTTACTCGACAATCAGCCGGTCCTTGCCCCGGACCTGCGCGGCTTCCGGGAACTCTCCGTCGCCGAGCAGGCCCCGAGCGGCTCGTTTCCCCCACTCGACGGCGGGCTGCGTGAACGTCGACAGCGCCGCGAGTTCGCCGTAACAGATGCAGGCCGCCTCCATCCCGAACAGCAGCTCGCCGAGCCCGTGCTCGTCCACGCGGTCGATCTCCACTCGCACGTTCGGGCAGTCCGCGGCGGCCAGACTCGCCTCCGTGGCCGCGAACTCCGCGTCGAGCAGCGTCCCCAGCGAGGAGCCACCCAGGTACGAGAGCCCCGCCAGATCGGTTTCGGGAATCTCGCGGTCCGCGCGGTCGGTCGGGCGCACGAGCGTGACCAGCTTGTCCCGGGGACCGGCCCGGTAGAGCTGGAGCTGTGAGTGCTGGTCGGTCGCGCCGAGCGCGCGGGCCGGCGTCTGGCCCTGGCCGTCCTTCCCCAGGCTCTCGGCCCAGAGCTGGGCGAACCACTCCGCGAACGTCTCCAGGGACTCGGCATACGGCATGAACGCGATGGTCCCTGCGCCGCGCTCGGCGAGCGCGTAGCTCACGGCGCCGTAGGCGTAGGCCGGCGACTCGTAGAGCGAGCCAGCCAGTCGGTCGCGCTCGGCGGCGGCGCCCGCCAGGATGGCGTCGATGTCGTGGCCCTGCATCGCCGCACACGCGAGTCCGACCGTCGAGAGCGCGGCGAATCGGCCGGGCACGCCATCCGGGACCGTGAGCGCCGGCAGGCTGTGTTTCTCGGCGAGCCGGCGGAGGTTCCCGTCGTCACCGGTGGTGACGAACGTGCGCTGGGTCCAGTCGACCCCCTCGCGCGCCATCGCCTCGCGGACGACGAGGAAGTTCGCGAGCGTCTCCGCGGTGGTACCGGATTTCGAAACCACGTTGACCACCGTTTCCGCGAGGTCCAGCGTGTCGAGCAGGCTCCGCGTGTGCGCCGGGTCGACGTTGTCCAGGAAGTACGCCTCGGTGTCGCTCTCGAGCGCGTTCGCGATGGTGGCGGCGCCGAGGGCGCTGCCGCCGATGCCGACGGTCAGGACCGCCTCGCAATCCTCGAACGGCGCGACGGCGGCGCGGATGACGTCGGTGTCGGTCCGCTCGGGCAGGGTGAGCGCGGCGTACCCGAACTCGTCGGACGCCATCCCGTCCGTGATGCGTTCGTGGGCCGTCGCCACGTCGGCGTCGAGGGCGTCGAGCGCCGCGCGGTCGAGCGCGGGGTCGGCCCCGAGCGCGTTGGCGATGTCGATGCGCATAGCGGAACAGTGGGCGGTGGCCGGAAGTAGCTTCTGTGACCGGCCAGTCGGTAGATTCTGCCCGGCTGAGCGTCGATAAACGACATACGGCGATAGTGAATGAGGCTGCGACGGGCTGCACAGTTTCGGAGGATAGGCCAGTTTCGAGTCGAATCCCCGTCGATTCGTGGTG